>JAKUSA010000121.1 GCA_022449565.1 Acidimicrobiales bacterium
CAGATTGCCCTCCACATCGCCTTCGCCAAGCCCACTGCGCTTAGCCGAGACGAGGTCCCTCCCAACCTTGTCGAGCCGGAACGGGCGGCGCTGCTCGACATCACCAAAGCGGAAGGCAAACCCGAGCAGGCGTGGGACAAAATCGTCGAAGGTCGCCTGTCGGCTTGGTTCAGGGAGGCGGTCTTGCTGGAACAGGGCTTGCACGGTGACAAAACGACTGTCCAGGAGACACTCGGCGAAGGTCGAATCGTCCGGTTCGTCCAGGCTTACATCGGTAACTGACCGTGGCCGCTATCGGTTCCCAGGGCAAGTCCAAGCGGACCCCGGCCCGATGGGACCGGGTGGTACTTAAGGTCTCCGGCGAGGCCTTTGCCGGATCGGACGGGTTCGGAATCGACGGGGCGGTTGTCTCCCAGATCGCCGGCGAGATCGTCGCAGTCCGCGACGAGTTCGATGTCGACATCGCTGTGGTGGTCGGCGGGGGGAACATCTGGCGCGGCATGGCCGGAGAGGGCGCCGGGATGGACAGGGCTCAGGCCGACTACATGGGCATGCTGGCCACCGTCATCAATGCCCTGGCCCTCCAGGACACCCTCGAGCAGGTGGGCCACCCCACACGGGTCCAAACGGCGGTCCACATGGCTCAGATCGCTGAGCCCTACATCCGACGTCGGGCCATCCGACACCTCGAGAAGGGACGGGTCGTGATTTTCGCCGGGGGGACAGGTAATCCGTTCTTTACGACCGACACGACCGCCGCCCTGCGAGCTGTCGAGATTGAAGCCGGGGTCGTGCTCAAGGGCACCCACTCGGGAACTGACGGGATCTACACGGCCGACCCGAAGGATGACCCATCGGCGACCCGACTCGACGAGATCGGCTACCTCGACGTGATCCAACGGGGCCTCCAGGCCATGGATTCCACCGCGGTGACCCTTTGCATGGACAACGGGGTGCCCATCGTCATGTTCGACCTCATGTCGCCCGGGAACGTGCGATGCATACTCGCCGGGGAGCAGGTCGGTACTCTGGTCTCCTGACCGTGGGGGCGCCGTGACCGACGACCTGCTCAAGATGATCGTTGACGATACCGCCGAGAAGATGACCGACGCTGTCGCCCACAGCCGTCGCGAGTTCGCCACCGTGCGGACCGGCCGGGCTTCCTCGTCGCTGGTAGAGCGCCTGACCGTCGAGGCCTATGGGGTCGAGATGCGAATGCAAGAACTGGCCAGTTTTTCAGTGCCCGAGGCCCGACAGTTGCTCATCACCCCCCATGACCCAGCGAACGCGCCAATTATCGAACGCACCATTAACCAAGCGGACCTGGGCTTGGTCCCTAGTACCGACGGGCGAACCGTCAGACTGGTGTTTCCCGAGTTGACTGAAGAACGACGACGGGATCTGGTACGAATGGTCAATGGGATGGCTGAGGAAGGTAAGAATCGACTCCGGGGGCTGCGGCGCCACGCTCGCAAGGACCTCGACGACATCGCCCAGGGCGGTGGGGTGTCTAAAGACGACGTGAAATGGGTGGCCGACCAGATCGACGAGTTGATCCATAAGTACGAAGCCGAGGTCGAGCAGGCCAGGTCGGCCAAGGAGGAGGAACTACTTGAGGTGTGAGCCCGGCCCGACGATGAGGAGATTCCGTTGACAAGACGAGAGGGAAGCGGCGAGTACGAGGAGATCCGGATCCTCGGGCTCGACACGCCGGAGGACGAGATCGGTCCCGGACGGTCGGTGTTTGCCGACGACCCCTCCGAAGATCTGTTACCCCACTGGACCGAACCTCCGGCAGACGCGGGCGGCTCCACCAGTGGCGAGCCATGGTCTGAACTCGCCGAGGCACCCCGGTGGTCCGACGAGACACCGCTCGACCACGAATCTCAGCAACCGGTAGGTGACCTCGACGAAGCGATGGCCGCCATGTTCTTCGACGACGGGCCTTCGGGGGAGGCCGGCTTCGCCGATGAATTCAACCCTCCCGTCCTCCCGCCCGACGAACCGCCGGAGGCTCCTGCGCCTCCAATTGCGACGGGGTCGATCAGCGCACCGCCGATCGTCGGCGCGCCACCTGGGCTGGACCAAGGCCGTGGGGGTCGGGACATGTCGATGGCGGTGATCACTGGCGTGGCCCTTGGGGCCCTGGCCCTCGTCGCCTTCAAGATAGGGACCAACGCAACGCTGGCCCTAACCACCGTGCTGCTCACCTTGGCCGCATCCGAGTTCTTCCTGGCCATCCGACGCGGCGGCTACCAGCCGGCCACCCTGCTCGGGATGACCGCCGTGGCGGCTCTCAATTTGGGTGCCTATTGGCGGTTCGAGGCAGCCGTTCCCCTTGTGCTGGCCCTGACCGTCGTGTTCAGCCTCCTCTGGTACCTGACCGGTGTCGACAGGAACATGCCATTGGCCAACATCTCGATGACCCTCTTCGGGGTGCTTTACATCGGCCTGCTCGGGTCGTTTACAGGTCTTATGCTCACCGACCCCAATGGTGTTGGCATGGTGCTAGCCGCTGTCCTGGTGACCGCTGGCTATGACCTCGGCGGGTTGGTCATAGGCCGGATCATCGGCCGCACGCCGCTGTCGGCCGTGAGCCCCAACAAGACGATGGAGGGCCTGATCGGTGGCATGGCCGTCGCTTTCGGAGTGGCAGTGCTCATCGTCGGACGCATCACACCGTTCGGCCAAGACCCCGGCGACCTGGGCTCCGCCTTCGTACTCGGCGTGGTCGCCGCCCTCGCCGCCCCGCTGGGCGACCTTTGCGAGTCGATGCTTAAGAGGGACCTCGGCGTCAAGGACATGGGAAGCATGCTTCCCGGGCACGGAGGCCTCCTTGATCGCTTCGACGCCCTGCTCTTCGTACTCCCGGCGACCTATTTCACGGCCCGCCTCCTGGACCTGTTCACTGGCTGAGCCCCCTCCGGGCCGTCGGGCCTCACCGCTAGGCTCCGAGCATGCCCGCGACGTCTGTCGCCGTGATGGGATCTACGGGGTCGATCGGCACGCAGACTCTGGAGGTTGCCGCCGCCCGACCGGGCGACTTCGATGTCGTTGCCCTCGGAGCGGCTCGATCGGTGGACCTCCTCGCCGAACAGGCCACCGCCTTTCGGCCCGCCGTAGTGGCCATCGCCGACCCGTCTCTGGGCGCCACCCTGGCGGAGCGGATCCCGTCAGGTATCGAGGTGTTGGCCGGTCCGGACGCTCTGGCCGACGCCGCTCAGAGCGCCGAAGTGGTCATCAACGGAGTGGTGGGATTCGCGGGTCTGCCTGTCACTCTGGCCGCTCTGGAGGCCGGCCGTCGCCTCGGGTTGGCCAACAAGGAGTCGCTGATCGCCGCTGGTCCGGTTGTCCAGCGGGCTCGGGCCACCCCGGGCGCCGAACTGTTGCCCGTGGACAGCGAGCACTGCGCTATCCACCAGTGCCTGCGGGCCAACGATGTCGACGAACGGGTGTCGCGGATCGTGCTGACCGCCTCCGGCGGTCCGTTCCGGGGGCGAGGCCTCGACGACCTGTCGGAGGTGACAGTCGAAGAAGCGCTCGCCCATCCAACGTGGGCGATGGGCCCCAAGGTCACCGTGGATTCCTCGACCCTGATGAACAAGGGTCTGGAGGTGATCGAGGCCCACGAACTGTTCGGCACTGATTACGACGCCATCGACGTCGTTGTCCACCCCCAGTCGGTGGTCCATTCGATGGTCACTTTCAGTGACGGGGCAACCATGGCTCAACTTTCTAACCCGGATATGCGGTTCTGCATGGGCTACGCCTTGGCCTACCCCGACCGCCTCGACCTTTCCTACGGTGCCATCGACTGGTCGGATGTGGCCGTCCTGGAGTTCGAACCACCAGACCGCGAGGCCTTTCCGTGCCTGGATCTTGCCTACGCGGCCGGGCGGAGCGGTGACACCGCGCCAGCCTGGTTGAACGCCGCCAACGAGGTAGCAGTCGATGCCTTTCTGGCTGGTGAACTGGCCTGGACCGGTATAGCCGGTGTACTCGCCGCGGCTCTCGATGCCTGGCCAGGCGGACCGGCTGACTGCGTAGAGTCGGTCCTCGACGCTGACCGGTCGGCCCGTCGGTCGGCTCGGGCGCTCGTCGAAGCAC
>JAKUSA010000122.1 GCA_022449565.1 Acidimicrobiales bacterium
TTCGACGGCGACCAAAACGGACCGATCGGGGACAGTGCGCCGACGCTCGCCCGGTGGGTGGTCGATCCGGCACCGGCGCCCGTGGCCGCGACGATGCTCGCCGACGGCCACCACGAGTTCCCGAACCACGATCCCCGGGTCGGCACCCGACGGCACCGCTACGCCTACACCGCCGACGGGTTCGAACTGGGACCGACCCATCGGGTCGACGTCGAGTCGGGCGACGTGGTCCGGCACGACCACGGGGAGGGGCGCTTCGGTGCCGAACCGCTACTCGTGCCCAAGGACGGATCCACCGACGAGGGTGACGGATGGGTGCTGGTGTGCGTGAACGACCGGGTCGGTGGACCGGCCGAACTGGTCATCCTCGACGGGAGGGATATGGCCGGACCTCCGGTAGCCCGTATCCACCTGCCCCGGCGGGTGCCCGACGGCTTCCACGGCTCTTGGGTACCCGACACGGTTGTCGCCCCGGGTTGAACGCGGCCCGGGCCGTGCCGGGATGTCATGGTTGTGCCGTGGCCCAACGGCGCGCTCCGACCCACAGCGTTCTCGTCGTCTGCCCGCCCGGCCTCGAGAATGTGGTGGCCGACGAACTGGCCTCCCTGGGGGTGCGACGAACCAGCGCTGCGAAGGGAGGCGTGACCTGCCGTCTGACCACCCGGCAGCTCTACGCGTCCAACCTGTTCCTCCGCTGTGCCACTCGGGTGTTGGTGCGGGTGGCCCGCTTCGAAGCCTCGTCGTTCGCCGATCTGGAGGGAGCGGCAGCCGGTCTCGATTGGGCGCCGTGGCTGGCCCCTGGTGTATCGGCCAGATTCCGGGTCACCACCCGCCGGTCCCGGCTCTGGCATGACAAGGCGATCGCCGATCGCCTTACCGAGAGCCTGGGGAGTCGCCCGACGGGAGGCGCCGAGCAGCTGGTGGTAGTACGCGCTGTCGGCAACCGGTTCACAGTCAGCGTCGATGCCTCGGGGGCACCCCTTCACGAGCGGGGCTGGCGCCAGGCCACAGCCCGGGCTCCCCTGCGGGAGTCGGTGGCCGCTGGGATGCTGGCCGCTGCGCGATGGGATCCGGCCACCCCGTTGGTCGACCCGATGTGCGGGTCGGGCACCATCGTGATCGAGGCGGCTCTGGTGTCCGCCGGGGTGGCTGCCGGGTCCGGGCGCCCCATGGCCCTCCAGTCGTGGCCGTGCTTCGAACCGGGCACCTGGGCCAGTGTTGCCGCGGAGGCGGACCGTCGGCGGGCCGAGGCCGGCGAACCGCCGCCGATCCTGGCCGTCGACCGAGACGACGGCGCGGTGGCATCAGCCCGGGCCAACGCGGAACGGGCCGGGGTGGTCGAGGCGATCGAATGGCGGACCGGTGCCATCTCGGACCTGCTGCCCCCGTCCTCCGGCGACGGGCCAGGCTTGCTGTTGACAAACCCTCCCTGGGGCGGCCGCCTTTCGGCCGCTGGTGACCTGCGCAATCTCTACGCCACTCTCGGTCGGGTGGCCCGGGAGCGGTTCGCCGGGTGGCGGATCGGCGTGCTGGTCGCCGAGCGGGCTCTCGCTCGCCAGATCCGACCGGGTCTCAGCGAGGCGTTGCGACTGGAGCCCGGCGGGCGGCGGGCCTGGTTACTGACCGGACCGCTAGGTCGCTGACGCTTACTAGCGGACCACCAGTGTTGCCGTCATGTCGGGGTGGAGGGCACAGAACAGCGGATAGGTGCCAGGAGTCGACGTGTCGACCTTGAAGTTGCCGCCGGGGTTGAGGATCCCCGAGTCGAATGCCCCGAGGTCCGGTTCATCAGGGGTGCCTGCGGTGACCGTATGGGGGACCGAGTCGCTGTTGTTGAAGTAGATGCTCTGTCCGGCGTCCACCTCGATGGTCGACTCGAAGGCGAAGTTCGTGACCAACGACTGGCGTGCGCCCTCCGGGAAGTCGTCACCGCGGACGGTGCGAGAATCGAACACATTGGACGGGTCAGCCACGGGTGCAATGGTCGGGTTCCACATGGAGAACACTCCCATCTGGTTGTCGCGGGTGGTCTCGGCCCAGGCATGCATCATCCAACCGATGGTCGGGTGGAATCGGCCGCCCCGGCCAGCGCACTCCTCCTCGGTTACGAAGTCGTCCCTTCCCGCGCTGTTACCCCGGCAGAGGTTCAGGTGGATGTGCCAGTTGTCGAGGTTGCCGGTGAATCCCCTCGGGTGGTCGATACCCACTGCATCCGGTGGGAGCAGGAAGGCGCTACCCACCAGGACCATCGGCTCCCCGTCCCAGGCACCGTCACGGCATTGGCCGAGTGCCTCGTTGGGCAGGCTGCTATCGGCCAGGGCGTAGAGGATGATCTCCGGCTCGGCCGGGTTGAACCCGTTGTCGAAGAGGTCGCCCCGGTAGAAGTGGGAGCCCATGTTCGGCGTCTGGACCCGGTCGGAGACGTAGCCTTCGGCGCAGGCTGTGTTCACGTCGGCATGTGCCTCCAGGAAACCGTTCAGGGCGTCGAGTTCGGAGACCAGTTCGGTCAACTCGGCCGGGGTCAGGTCGAGCTCCCCGGGGATCGGGTCGCCCGACCGGAGGAGATCCTTTAGGTCACCGTAGGAGCAGGGAAGGTCGGGGTCCTGACAGCGGACCTGGGCGCCGAGCGGACCTTCCACGAGGGTCGGAACGACCCCGGCTGAGGTTTGCCGGAACACGTAGCGGGTAAAGCCTGGTGCGCCCCCAGCCGACGGTTCGAGGCCCTCGGGGAGCAGCCAGTCGGTAGCCGCCTGTTCGAACGCTGCCGCCTCAGCCACATAGGCGTTCAACTGCTCGGTGGTGAAGATGATTTTCGGGTCAACCGTCGTGGTGGGTGCCACGGTGGTTGGGGGGACGGTCATCGTCGTGGAAGTGGCGGGCGCGGTGAGCCGCTGGTTGGTTGGTGATGCGGTGCAGGCGACCAGGGCTAGTCCGGCGACCGCAAGCCCGATTCGAGCCGCGCCCAACTTCCCGGGGGTCACCGGGGTGGTTGGGGTCCGGTGGCAAAGGCCGGCATGGCTAACCGGTACTCGGGGTCGGTGCTCCGAGGGTCCTCCCGTCGGGCCAGGGCCTCCTCGATCGCTGGGGCCAGTCGTTCCGCTTTGGCCTTCTGGTGGGCCGGGTCGCGTTCGGCGAATTCGGGCATCACCTCGGTGGCGAAGAGTTCCATCGACTCGCAGATGTCCTCGTGGCGGTTCCGGCCGGCCTGACTGATGAAGATCACTTGGTCGATCCCGGCTTCCTCATACTGCAGCAGAAGTCCCCGGATCTGGTCCGGAGTACCGATCGCCCCTCGGAGGGAGAGGACCCCATCGCTTTCCAACTGGGCCTTTAGTTCGACCTTCTTCTGTGCAGCGGTGGCCCGGTCGAAGCCGAATTGGCTTCGGTTCCTCTCGAACTCCTCCCAGACGTCGGTGACCCCCGGCTGGTGGTGGCCGTAGACGTAGAAGTGTCCGAGGGCGTAGCCGAAGAAGTGGGCTCCGTCGATGCCCCGGTCGATGGCCGTTGGCTCATGTTGGTGGCACATGAGGGGCAGGATGCTGGCCATGTTGGCGTTCACGTCGAACCCGGCCGGCACACATTCCTCAGAGGCGATCGTCCCGTAATAGTCGTCCACCCAGTGACGGGCTTCGTCGGGTTCGACAAAGGCGAAGGTCAGGGCACCGATTCCCTTGGTGGCTGCCAGGTGGATGGTCTCCCGCTGACTACAGGCAACCCACAGTGGAGGGTGTGGTTTCTGATGGGGCTTGGGGATGACGTTTCTAGGCGGCATCTGGATCCACTCACCGTCCCAGCCGGCGAAGGGCTCCTCGACCATCATCCGGGTGGCAACCTCGAGGTGCTCTTCCCACTGGGCCCGCTTGGAGTCGCGGGCAACTGCGAACCCGTCCAACTCGGCGTTCGAGGACGACTCACCGGTCCCGAAGTCGACCCGGCCGTCGGAGAGCAGGTCCAGGGTGTTGATGCGTTCTACCACCCGAGCTGTGTGGTTGTAGGCACTGGGTAGCAAGACGATGCCATGACCTAGCCGGATCTTCGAGGTTCGCTGGCTGGCCGCGGCCAGGAACACTTCGGGGGCCGAGCAGGG
>JAKUSA010000123.1 GCA_022449565.1 Acidimicrobiales bacterium
ATGAGGAACTCATCCTCGCTCTTGACGTGTATCTGCGTTACGGGCAACTAGGTAGGGACCATCCTGTGGTTATCGAGTTGTCACAGGTCCTGAATCGGCTTCCTGTTCACCGCAGTCGGCCTGATGTTGAGAGGTTCAGGAACCCGAACGGTGTAGCGCTCAAACTGGCCAGCTTTGCGGCTATCGATCCTGCATACCCCGGCAAGGGCATGACCCGTGGAGGGAAGCGAGACGCGACGATGTGGGCTGAGTTCCACGGGGACGAAGACGCGGTTGGCGAGGCAGCGGCTCGAATCCGAAGGTCGTTGCCCTGGCGGACGCCGTCACGGCTCCCAATGGAGGTGCCCTCTGTTAGGCGTCGTCCAATCGAACGGTTGGGTACTAGAAGGTTTTCGATCCGGTTAACGCAGACCGAGTCTCAAGGTGAGAGGCGAGAACTTGTGCTCGTCCACGACTTTGCCGCACAACTGATTCGTGCTGGACACACCGTCAACAAACACGATTATCCGATTGAGACAGCAGCGGGGATCCTGTCGTGTGACCTATTCGATGAGACCGCCCAGGTTCTCTACGAGGCGAAATCGGGTACGAGTCGTGAAGCGATCCGGATGGCTGTCGGGCAACTCTTTGACTATCGACGGTTCGAACCAGACGGCGTGACACCAGTGGTGTTGTTGCCACGTCGGCCCACCCCAGACCTTGAGGCGTACCTCAACTCATGTGGGGTTGGGCTCGTGTGGCGCCAGTCGGACCGATTCGAAAGCAGCGATCCCGACCTCGTTCCGTGTGTCCCTTAGGGATCGCCTGTGCGTATCTACAGTTAGGTCGGATCCGCCCGGTCTTCGTAGAGGCCTGTGTCGGCTAGGCGTTCGGCTGGACTCGAATGCGAATGCCCTGGGTGCACGTCAGCGCTGTTGACGACTCAGCGCCAGCGGCGGATCTACATGACTTCGTTTCGCGGCGGTAAGGGCCTGTACGGGACGAAGGGCCGGCGTTTCGGGGATCGTCTCGGTTAACCCGTGGCCGCCTCGAGGGCTTGGGCGAACTCTGGAGAGATTTCGCCCTAGTGAACTCCTCGGCGAGCCGCCGAGGTGGTCGGCGTATTCGTAGCCGTCATCGAAGTCGACAAGAAGAGGGCATCATGGTGGGGTGATTGACGGCTTCACTCACCAACTTCCGGACAGCGACCCGGCGGAGACCCGGGAGTGGTTGGACTCCTTCGACTCGATGGTCGACGTGGCCGGTCGGAGACGGGCCCGTTACATCCTGGCAAAACTCCTGGAGAGGGCCGGAAAGCTCAATGTGGGCAACGCCCCGCCCACCTGGACCCCGTACGTAAACACCATCGCCACCGAGGACCAACCGTGGTTCCCCGGCGATGAGGCGATCGAACGCCGTATCCGGGCGTTCATCCGGTGGAACGCCGCGGCGATGGTTGTCAACGCCAACAAGGTCGCCTCAGGGATCGGAGGCCATCTGTCTACCTTCGCCTCCTCGGCGTCGCTCTACGAGGTGGGATTCAATTGGTTCTTCCGAGGAAAGGACGACGGTCGGCCGGGCGACCACGTCTACTACCAGGGGCATGCCGCACCAGGCATCTACGCCCGGGCCTACCTGGAGCGCCGCCTTCACGATGAGCACCTTGACCGATTCCGTAGGGAACTAGGTGGCCATGGACTGTCCAGCTACCCACACCCGAGACTGATGCCCGACTTTTGGGAGTTCCCCACCGTGTCCATGGGCCTGGGGCCTATCAACTCCATCTACCACGCCCGCTTCAACCGCTACCTGGAGGGGCGGCGGGTTGACGAAACTGCCGATAGCCGGATCTGGTGCCTGCTCGGAGACGGGGAGTGCGACGAACCCGAGACGCTCGGGGCCATCTCTCTGGCCGGACGGGCCAACCTCGGGAATTTGATCTGGGTAGTGAATTGCAACCTGCAGCGCCTCGACGGGCCGGTACGGGGCAACGGTCGAATCATCCAGGAACTCGAGGGGGTATTTAGGGGCGCGGGCTGGAACGTGATCAAGGTGATCTGGGGTTCCCGATGGGACGAACTGCTACTGGCCGATGTGGACGGGGTGCTCCTAAACCAGATGAACACCACGGTGGACGGTCAGTACCAGCGCCTGGCCACGGAAAGCGGCGACTACATCCGGGATAACTTCTTCGGTCCCGATCCCCGCCTGCGGTCCCTGGTCGAGCACCTCTCCGATGAGGACTTGGAGAACCTTCCCCGGGGCGGCCACGACTACCAGAAGATCTACGCCGCCTACCGGGCGGCCACCGAAGAGAACGAGGCGCCCACAGTGATTCTGGCCAAGACCATCAAGGGCTGGACGCTCGGTGAGGGGTTCGAGGCTCGCAACGCCACCCACCAGATCAAGAACATGAACCGGGATCAGCTCCTGGACCTGCGGGAACGCCTCCAACTCGCCGAGGAGATCCCCGAGGAGTCCGTGACCGGCGACCGGGCCCCCTACTACCGACCCGCCGAGAGCAGCGACGAGTACACGTACATGGTGGAGCGCCGCCGGGCACTGGGGGGGAGTATCCCCAAGCGGCGGATCCGTAACCGACGCCCGCTCGCCCTGCCCGACCCCTCTGTCTACGACAACCTGGTGGGGGGCTCCGACGGCCGTGAGGCGTCGACCACCATGGCCCTGACCCGCCTCCTCCGGGACCTGATGCGCGACGAGTCCTTCGGCGCCCGTGTCGTGCCGATCGTGCCCGACGAGGCCCGAACGTTCGGTATGGACTCCTTGTTCCGGGAGTTCGGGATCTACGCGCCGTTCGGCCAGCTCTATGAGCCGGTCGACCACGAGCTGCTGCTCTCCTACCGGGAGGACTCCGACGGCCAGATCCTCGAGGAGGGGATCACCGAGGCCGGCTCACTGGCCAGCTTTATCGCCGCGGGTACCAGCTACGCCAACCTGGGCGTCCCCATGGTGCCGTTCTTCACCTTTTATTCGATGTTCGGGTTTCAGCGGGTCGGTGACCTGATCTGGTCAGCGGCCGACTCCCGGGCTCGAGGCTTTCTCGTCGGGGCCACTGCCGGACGGACCACCCTGCCCGGCGAAGGCCTCCAGCACCAGGACGGCCACAGTCACGTGCTGGCCTCCACAGTCCCGGCCTGCCAGGCATTCGACCCGGCCTTCGCCTACGAGCTGGCCGCCATCGTCGACGACGGCCTGCAGCGCATGTACGGCCATGCCGATCCGGCCGACAACGAGGACGTCTTCTACTACCTGACCGTCTACAACGAGACCTACGAGATGCCGCCCCGACCCGACCACCTGTCGGCAGCCGAGATCGTGGCCGGCCTCTACCGCTGGGCCGACGCCGCGGACTGTCCCCTCCGGGCCAGCGTGGTGTTCTCCGGTCCGGCTCACAGCGCGGCGCGGGAGGCCGCCGACGAGTTGGCCCAACGGTGGGGGGTAGGGGTCGACCTGTGGAGCGCCACCTCCTACAAACGTCTCCGTGAAGACGCCCTGGCCGCCGACCGGTACAACCGCCTCCACCCGGGGAACCAGCCCCGGACGCCGCTAGTCACCTCCCTGCTGGCCGACGGTGATGGGCCTGTGGTCGCCGTCACCGACTACATGGCCATGGTTCCCGACCAGGTGGGCCGTTGGGTGGGCCGCCCGTTCCGAACGCTGGGAACCGACGGGTTCGGCCGGAGCGACACCCGGCCAGCCCTCCGCCGGTTCTTCGAAGTCGACGCCGGCCATGTGGTGGTGGCGGTCCTCGCCGCTCTGGCCGAGGTCGGAGATGTCGACCTCTCCGTGGTGGCCGAGGCGATCGACCTCCACGGGATCGATCCCGAGGCCCCCGACCCGGGACGCCACGACACCGGGCCGGCCCCCGGTCATGGAGTGGGCCGCCCGACCTCATCCGAATGATTGCCGGCCCGATTGGTCCGGATCATGGCTTCCGATCTCTCAGATCCACGGGGTGCTAACCGTTACGGGTAACTTGACGATTAGGGCAGGGAAACAGGTGCCCCTAGCGGTCCGCCGCAAACTTCGGCGAGTAAGCCTTCTGTCACCACAGGCACGACC
>JAKUSA010000124.1 GCA_022449565.1 Acidimicrobiales bacterium
CAACCGAGAGAACCCGTGAGCCAACGATCGGCCACGGTGCGCTTGCCGCGTCGGTGCCATCGATCACGATGTAGAACGCGGCGAAGCCCAGACCGGCGAGCAGCGACTCGGCGATGAGACGCGGCGATGCGGACACGGACGCCTCGGCTGGGGTCCGTGACACTAGAGCGATAGACACCAGGCCGAGGATTATCCCGATCACGTGCCGGCCGGAGAGTTCCTCTCCGAATGCGACTCCCCAGAGGACGGGTAGCACGGCGCAGGTGACCGCGGTGACCGGCGCCACGACGGCCATAGGGCCCCGGGCCAGACCCCGGTAGAGGAGGACGAGGCCCAGTAGCCCGAACCCCGACGCTCCCATCCCGAGGGCGAAATCTCCGCCGTCGAACCGCTCGGCCATTAAGGGGGCCAGGACCAAGATCAGTACTAGCCCGATCAGGTGCGAGGTAGCGAGAACCGACAGGATGCTGGTCCGTTGCGTGGCTCGGCCACCCAGGAAGTCACCGGATCCGAAGAGAACGGCGGCCAGAAGCGCATAGAAGGCGACCATCGGCAGGAGGAACGGCTAGTGGAGGGTCACGGATCGATGAGCGTCACGGATCGATAAGGACACCCGGGTTGAGGATGCCGTTGGGGTCGAGTCGTTTCTTCACGGCGCGAAGAGATTCGGCGAACAGTTCCGGCCGTTGAACGTCGTAAGCGCCGGGGCGGTGCATGCGTCCAACGGCGTGATGGTGGGTCGAAGTGCCTCCCGCGGCGACAACCGCTTCGTTAGCTGCGTCTTTGATGGTCTGCCACTGTGAGATCTCGCTGCCCTGGGCGCCCATCCCGAACCACGTGTAGTAGGGAGCGGGACCGTCGGGGTAGACGTGGGTGAAGCGACAGGACAGCAAGTGGTGTTCACCGAATGTTTCTGTGAGCGCTGCACCGACTCTCTCTCTAACCGCCGCGTCGAACGCCGGCCATCGGTCCCAGGTGATCGCCGTCTCGAACGTGTCGTTCACGAGGCCGAGCGATGTTTCCACACCGTTACCGACCCCGATGAACGCGTCGCGCCACGCTCCTACTGCGCCGCCCCGGCCGGTTGGTTTTCCAGTGCCGTCGTCGATCTGGATCTCGTCGTCGGGGATGTGGCCGGCGGCGTCGCGGGCGATCTCGATGGCTTGGGCGATGTTGTGGCGTTGGGTGAGTTCCGCGCTCTCGAAAGCCACGATCACCAAGGAGTTCTCCCCGTCGAGCCCGGCGGCCCGCTCGGCTTCGCCTGGGTCGAGGATCCGAAGGTTGGCCGGCCACAGCTTGGCCTGAACGATTTGTCGGACAGCGTCGTAGCCGGCAGCCCATGTCGGGAAGGTGATTCCCGCCGTCGCCCGGAATGTGGGCCGTTTCTGGATCCGCATCCAGGCCTCGGTGATGATTCCAAAGATCCCCTCGGATCCGATCACCATCCGGTCAGGACTGGGGCCGGCACCCGAGCCGGGGAGGCGACGAGATTCCCACCAGCCTGAGGGGGTAATCATCCGGGTCGATTCGACGAAATCGTCGATATGGGTGTGGTTGGTGGCGTAGTGGCCGCCCGAACGGGTGGCGATCCACCCGCCAAGCGTCGAGAATCGGAATGACTGCGGGAAATGGCGGAGCGTGTAGCCATGCGGTCGGAGCTGGTCTTCGAGGTGGGGGCCGAATACTCCGGCTTGGATTCGAGCGGCCCGTGACGTCTCGTCGATCTCGAGAACCTGATCGAGTTGGTCAAGCGAGACAATGACGGTCGGCCCCCGGTCCTCTAGAGGGGCCAGGCCCCAAACGACTGAAGACCCACCCCCGTAAGGGACAGTGACGTATCCGTTCTGGTCGCACCAGTCGAGCGTCGCGACGATCTCGTCTTCGGTTCGAGGGTGGGCCACGACGTCGGGCGGGTTGGGAAAGTCCAGGTTGAAGGCGCGAATCCGTTCTGTGAAATGCGCGCCGTAGGTGTAACTAGCCCGGTCGTAGGTGGAGGTCGAACACCACTCACTAACTGAGTCCGGAGGTTGGATACGAGGTGCCCGCAGCTCCGCGTCCTCGACCTTTGGCACGGGCTTTGCGGTAACCGAGGTTCCGAACCGCTCTGAGAGATGTCGGGCGAACTCGGTCCGCTCGGCGTCGGTCGGCTCCTCGGACTCCATGCACCACGCCCAGAATGACTTGCGGTCGGCGGTGGCCACGACGGGATCCTAGGAAGCACAGAGGGGGATTGCCCTCTTGACGACAGTCCGGGCGCTCCCACCTCAACCCAACAGGAACGCCCGATCGGTCGTCTTCGACCCCGTCTCAATCACCTCCGGCTGAGGTGTCATGAAACGCCTGGTCAAACCGACTGGCGAAAGAGGGTTCGAGATCGGGCTGCGGCGGTACCCCCGGTTCGCCACCGTGGTAGGCCCGCTCGTAGAGAAACACCTCCCGCACAACCCGACGGGGTGGGTCGGCCACCAACCAAAGGCGGAGTAGTTCCCGCTTGTGGTCGGAATGGTTCGTAAAGGCCGTTCGTCCGTGGAGAACGGTGTAGTTGTTGGCGAGGATCGCTTCGCCGGGTCGGAGGCTGAACCGCACCGGAAGGTCCTCACGTTGCGCCATGGCCTCAAAGGCCGCCAGCGCCGCGCGTTCTGTTGAGGTCAACTCGACGTCCGGGTCCTCATCTTCGGCGATCGTGACGTATTCCTTGACGTAACGGCAACTGACCTGGCCGTCCCGTTGACTGAAGACGGGCACCCGCCACGGGGTGACCGGTGGACAACCCGGCTCCTGCTCGCCAAAACGGTGATACTGGAAGCCCCGCTGCAGGACTTCGAGCACCTCTGGTTGGGTTCGGTGAAGTTCGTCGTAGACGGTCAATGAGCTGGTGAAGTGACTCTCACCGCCCCTGGCTGCCGGGGTTAGGCAGAGAAAGGCCAGCAGGTCCGCCGGGTCGGTATGTGGGGTGAGCTCGGATCGGTTGCGGTAGGCGCGGGCGTGTGGGTCCACATCGGTGACATCAACCACCCGGCCAAGCCGTTCACCCATGACGCTCTGGGAGACCGCCGTGCCTAACTGGAGGCCAACTGCCCAGAAGAACAACGCGATCTCTTCGCTAGATAACCGGTCCACCGGGAAGCCGCGTAGAAGGACCATGCCAGTCCCTCGGAGTAACTCCTGACGGACCCTCCCAACGGTCGCTGCCAGGGGGCCAAGTGGTAGGTCGCGGTGTTCGGCACCGGCTGGATCGACTCCCTTGGCGGCAAGTTCAACTGCAGCCGCCTCAAGTGTTCTGCACTCGTCGAGGTCAAGATCAACTGCGAAATGCTCGATACCGTCCACATCCAAGCCGCGCCAAAGAGCGGTCGCCGGAAGGAGGTGCCTCATCTCCCGAGAGTACAGACCATTCCGAGACTCATTACTGGGCGTAGAAGGGAGCGTGATTTCGGCGCGTGTGGACGACGCCCCGGTTTCACCGCCTTCATTGCCCGCTAGGGGCTGAAAACCGAGGCGTGAAAGGCCAACATGTCAGCCTGAAACAGATCCGGCTGATCGCCGACGCTGCCAATGTGGGCGCCCCATCGGCCCAGTCCGGCATCGACCGCCGCAAGGAACGTGTCCCGATCAGTTAGCTCGGGATCGGGTCGGCCGGTGCCGGGGTCGATCATGGCTCCGTTGTCATCGAGATAGACGGTCGGCGCGCCGGGAGCGACACTTGCCTCGGGCACCTCATGGACGGCCTCCCGCCGGTCGAAGCTGTGCCCAGCCCCGGCCACGATTCGAAGTGACGCGTCGCCGCCAACCAGCCGGATGGCCTGCACCTGGGCCTGGACCTGCTGGACCGACAGCCAGTCGTCCCGGTCGCCAACGATGGCCCGAACCCGAGTTGAACCCACCTCCGGGTCGGCGAACTGGTGGCCGCACCATGGGTAGACGGCGTACACGCCGGCCAGAGCCACACCGTCGCCAACAATGGGTTCAGCGAAGCGCCGCATAGCCGCGGTAAAAACCGCTGAGCCACCCCTGCTATGGCCCTGGGCGGAAATCCGCTCCGAGGCGATGGCCTGGGAGT
>JAKUSA010000125.1 GCA_022449565.1 Acidimicrobiales bacterium
CCTTGGAGGCAGCGTCCTGGTGGACCCGCGGCAAGGCAGCGCTAATCGACGGCCTGATCTTCATGGCCCCCATGCTGGTACCTGTTGCCATGACCATCGCTGGCTTCGTAGCGGCCTCCGAGCGCGAGGCAAGCAAGGGACTGGACTTCACGGCCGGGACCACCGCCCTGGTCGTACTCGGAATCGTCCTTGGCCTCGGCGTGCTGGTGTGGGCCGGGTGGCTGTTCGGCTACCGCCAGGGTGTCACGGGCACGACGCCCGGTAAGCGCCGCCTGGGCATCCACCTGGTCGACGCTGCCTCCGGTGAGGCCCCTGGCGGGCCCAAGGGCGTGGGCCGCTGGCTGGTCCCCGGCCTGGTCGGTGGGATCCAGGGGATAGGCAACATTGCCCAGCTCATCGACTACCTGTGGCCCCTGTGGGACTCCAAGAAGCAGCGACTGACCGACAAGGCCTTCAGGACCCGGGTCGTGGTGGGTACCCCTGCTACTCCTGGCGACGGGCCGGCCCTGCCGCCCAGTCCCATCACCTGACCTCCTCCAGTCCCCCCACGGAAGCGATGCTTTCGTCGTGCATCAGGCAGAAGGGGCCAACAGGAACTTTTCGCTTAACGAAACACGCCCCCCGGAGCGAGAGACCAAGTACCAACCGCCCCTAATTAATCAGGGGAACTAGACCTTCCGACAGGGGAGACTGTGACAACCAAAGCACCCATCACCCGGCAGTGATCTGCTCCGTGCCTCCAAGCGGTGCATGGTTTGGGTTGTCGGCAAAGATTGGGTGGTGAACGGCCGAGTTGTGACAGGAGAGGTGCATTGACCGCGCTGGTGGCTCTCTCAGCGGCGATGATCGTCGGATCGGCCGACTTCCTCTTCGGGGTGGCGGCCCGCCGTTCGGGACCGCTGTCGGTGCCACTTGTCGGCCAGGTCTGCGGGTTGGTGGTACTCGCCGCGTCCTTGGTCCTTGTGGACGCTCCAGAGGTCCACTTCGAGGATCTGGCCTGGGGAGCCCTGGCCGGGGTCACTGGGGCTATCGCCTACATGCTGTTTCTTGCTGCCATGGAAGCCGGGCAGATGAGCGTGGTTGCCCCGATAGCTGCCGCAACCGGGGCGACCGTTCCGGCGGTCTATGGGCTTGGGTTCGAAAACGGGCCTGGGAGGATGGCCGTCATAGGCATCGGGGTGGCGATTACGGCAATTGTTCTTGTCTCCTCTGAGGAGCCGACCGAGGAAGCCACGCCTCCCCGAGCCGTCGTGCTAGCAGTACTAAGCGGCCTCTTCTTCGGGGTGTTCTTCGTGAGCTTGGCCTTCACCTCAACCGATGCCGGAATGTGGCCGTTAGTGGCTAGTCGGTCGGTGTCCATTCCGCTGCTCGTGGTGGTCAACCTGAGCGTGAATCGGGGTGTTCGATTCGACCGAAGCGCTTTTGTGAGAACAGCCGTCGCTGGGGTGATGGAGATGGTGGCGTCGATGTTGATCCTGTGGGCGCTGCGCCGTGGTCCTATAGCCGTTGCCGGAGTGTTTGGATCGCTCTATCCGGCGTCAACGGTTCTCCTAGCCTGGATGATGCTCGGAGAACGCCTTCGGCATGTCCAGAAGGCAGGGGTGTTCCTAGCGCTCGCTGCTGCTGCTCTCACCGCGATGTGAGAGTTGTCTTGTGTCACGGACGAAAAGGGGCAGTAGGGACACCGCACAACACATGTAGGGCAGTTGGTACCTGGTGGTACGCCCCCGGCGCTCTCCACTAATTCCCTACTTCTGATTGCCGGGTGCCCCGGCGCAGGCTCCCCAGATACACCCAACCCCTAACTGAACGGGTTGGGTGTGGGTTCCTCAGTACATCCCGCCAACCACTGATGGGGATGTTCGGGTCTTAGGCTTGGGCGTGCTTGAACCTCTTGGCCGTCCGGGCCCGTGCCCCGGAGTCAAGCTCCACCTTGCGGAGGCGCACGGCTGCAGGTGTGACCTCGACGCACTCGTCCTCGGCGATGTACTCCAGGGCCTGTTCAAGGGAAAAGCGTCGCGGTGGGGTGATCCGAATGGTGTCGTCCGAGGCCGATGCTCGCACGTTGGTAAGTTTCTTTTCCCGACAGATGTTGACGTCCATGTCCTCAGCGCGGGGATTTTCTCCCACGATCATCCCGCCGTAGACCTCCTCTGTTGGTCCTACAAACAGAGTGGTGCGCTCTTGAAGACCTGTGATTGCGTATGGGGTCGCCACGCCGAGGCGGTCGGCCACGACGCTGCCGCTCTGGCGAGCGCGGAGTTTGCCGATCCACGGCTCCCAGCCTTCGAAGACGTGGTGGAGTAGACCCGTACCCCGGGTCTCAGTCAGGAACTCGGTACGGAACCCGATGAGGGCCCGGGCAGCCACCACATAGTTGAGGCGAACCCAACCGGTTCCGTGGTTGGCCATGTCCTCCATGCGTGCCTTGCGTTCACCTAGCAGTTGGGTGACCGCTCCCACGTGCTCATCGGGGACGTCGATCGACAGGCGCTCAGTGGGCTCGTGGAGTGTGCCGTCGACCTCACGGAAAAGTACAGCGGGCTTTCCCACAGTGAGCTCGAATCCCTCTCGTCGCATGGTCTCCACCAGGACGGCCAACTGCAGCTCGCCTCGCCCCTGAACCTCCCAGGTATCGGGTCGCTCGGTGGACTGGACCCTTAGAGAAACGTTGCCCACCAACTCGGCATCGAGCCGGTCCTTGACTTGGCGGGCGGTTAGTTTGTCACCGGCAGCGCCTGCCACCGGGGAGGTGTTAACCCCGATGGCCATGGCCAACGTGGGCTCGTCCACCGTGATCACGGGTAATGGTCGGGGATCTTCGGGGTCGGCGAGCGTCTCGCCGATGGTGACGTTCTCGATGCCCGACACGTAGATGATCTCGCCCGGTCCAGCCGCCTCGACGTCGATCTGCCCGAGGGCCTCAGTAACTGTGATGGTGCCGATGCGCGCTGGGTGGACTGAACCGTCAGTCCGACACCAGGCCACCGCGGCGCCCCGTCGCAAGGTGCCGCTGGCAACGCGACACACGGCGATGCGGCCGATATAGGGCGACGAATCGAGATTTGTGACATGGACTCGAAGCGGGGCCTCCGCGTCGTAGGTAGGAGGCGGCACATGGGACAAAACGACGTCAAAGAAGGGAGCGAGATCCGTTCCGGGTTGGTCGGGGTCCAGCGTGGCTGTCCCGGCTCGGGCATCGACGTAGACAATCGGGAACTCAATCTGATCTTCGGTGGCCTCAAGGTCGAGGAACAGTTCGTAAGTTTCATCCACTACCTCGGCCAAGCGGGCATCGGAACGGTCGATCTTGTTGACAACGAGTACGACGGACAGACCGGCCTCCAAGGCCTTCCGGAGCACGAACCGAGTCTGTGGGCGCGGGCCCTCAGCTGCGTCTACCAGCAGGATGACTCCGTCGACCATGTTCAGGGCTCGTTCCACCTCGCCGCCAAAGTCGGCGTGGCCGGGGGTGTCCACGATGTTGATCTTGACGTCGCCGCGATGCACCGCTGTGTTCTTGGCAAGGATGGTGATGCCCTTCTCGCGCTCTAGGTCCATGGAGTCCATGACCCGATCGACAACCGCTTCGTTGGTTCGAAAGGCGCCGGACTGCAGGAGGAGGGCATCAACGAGGGTCGTCTTGCCGTGGTCAACGTGGGCGATAACGGCAACGTTTCGGAGGTCGAGACGGCTGGCCACGGGAAAACGCTACGGCGCACCAGCCCCCGTGGGGCGGAGGTGTGACCGATAAGCAATGTTGCCAGGGGTACTCGGACAAGATCAAAAATGACCGACCAAGGTGTTACCCAGGGCGGAGAGCGTGATGTAGATGGCGCCGGTGTTGCTAGTGGCTTCCATTACCCCACGGAAGCGATGCTCTTGCCGTGCATCCGGACGAGGAGGTTGGGGTTATTCCGTATCGAATCGCCCGCGCCCCAGAAGGGGACACAAAAAGCGCAACCGAGGAAAACAGCCGTCTCGACTGCCCGAAATTGGACACATGTGACAGGGTCGAA
>JAKUSA010000126.1 GCA_022449565.1 Acidimicrobiales bacterium
AACCTCCCGCAGAACTCAACGAGGCTCCTCAATGGCGTGCCATCAACCTTCCCGGTCGGGGAACCCTCCAGGTACGTGATTCGAGAGGCCCGGCCGGCAGGCCGGTCGTGCTGCTCCTCCACGGCGCGACAGTCTCAGCCGACGTGAACTGGTGCCGGTCCTACGGCCCGGTGGCCGAGAGGGCCCGGGTCATCGCCCTTGACCATCGGGGCCATGGCCGCTTCGGCCTCCGACCAGACGGACGGGTGCGACTGGAACAGTGCGCCGACGACGCGGCGGCGGTAGCCCGGGCGCTAGAGGTCGAACGATTCGTGGCCGTCGGGTACTCGATGGGCGGGGCGATCGCCCAACTCCTATGGCGCCGCCACCCCCACCTGGTGTCCGGCTTGGTGCTGTGCGCGACAGCCATGCGCTTCCGCCAGACGGCCAGCGAGTGGGTCGACTACGCCCTAGTGAGGCTGGGCGAAGCCCCGGCGGCACTCCTTTCTCGCCGTGCCTGGCCGATCGCCGAGCGAGTAGCCGCGGCCCGAGCCCCGGCGGGAGCCGGGACTGGGAGTACGCCGTTCGACGAGTGGGCACGCTCCGAAATACGGGCCGGGTCACTCCGGTCCGTCCTTCAGGCCTCGGCCGCATGCCACGAGTTCGACTCGAGCCCCTGGGTCGACCAGGTGGATGTTCCCACCGCGGTGGTCGTCTGCGCCCAGGACCTGGTCGTACCAACGGCCCGCCAGCGCCAGCTAGCCAACGTGATCCGTGACGCCACCGTCCTAGAGATCCCGGCCGACCACCTTGCATGTGTGACCCGGCCCACCATGTTCCTCCCGGCCCTCGATCAGGCCCTCACAGCAGCCATCAGCGATTGAGCGTCCGGCGCCCGACCACCTTGTCGCGTCGCGGCTTCCTGTGACCAGAATGGCCCGATGGAAGTCGTCGTCACCGGAGCGTCAGGGCTGATCGGACAGGCCCTTGTCACCATCCTGGAAGCCCGGGGCGACCGGGTGCGCAGGTTGGTCCGGCGACCGGTCGCTGATCCCTCAGAGATCCGCTGGGATCCCGACCGCGGCCACCTCAACCCAGCGGCGCTCGTGGGTGTCGAGGCAGTCATCCATCTGGCCGGTGCCGGGATCGCTGATCGCCGCTGGACAAGGTCTCAGATGAACCGGATCCTGGAGAGCCGTACGCGCGGTACGCAACTCCTGGCCCACTCCCTTGCCGAGGCCCGCCCGCTGGGCGGCCCCAGGGTGTTGGTAAGCGGCTCCGCCATCGGGTTCTACGGTGACCGAGGCGAGGAGGCCCTCACCGAGGCCAGCCCCCGGGGAACTGGCTTCCTAGCCGACGTGTGCGTCGCCTGGGAGGACGCCACCCGGGATGCTGAGCGGGCCGGCCTGCGGGTGGCCTACGCCCGCACCGGCGTCGTGCTAGCCCGGAGCGGTGGACTCCTTGCCCGACTCCTCCCCCTGTTCCAAGTCGGACTGGGTGGCAGGATCGGTAGCGGAAGACAGTTCATGAGTTGGATCTCCCTCACCGACGAGGTGATGGCCCTCGCCTGGATGATTGACGACGACGTGGCTGGTCCGGTGAACCTGGTAGCACCCGGGGCGGTCACCAACACCGAGTTCAGCCGAACCCTTGGCAAGGTGCTCCGACGCCCGGCCCGGCTGCCCGTGCCGCCCCTGGGTCCGGCACTCCTGTACGGGCGACACCTGGTGAGAGAGTTGATGCTGGCCAGCACCCTGGTCCTCCCCGGAGTACTCGGCGGCGGCGGCTTCCAGTTCGCCCACCCGTCGCTCAATGAGGCGCTCGTCGAAACCATCCGGGGCTCGGCGGCCTGATCCCGGCGCCGGAGGCTTCAGCCGACAAATGCCCGCTGGCAACCGTCGCCAGACCACAACTGGAGGACCCTACCCCCGGCCGTGGTGTTGCTGGTCATGCCCTCAATCAGCGCGCCGAGCCGGAACGGGTCGATGCGGAGGTAGCCAGCCGGGTCGTTCGAGTCAGGGAGGGCCTGGTCGAGGGTGAACTCGTCGGGATAGGTCTCGGTCAAGTCGGCCACGGTCGATCCGATCCCAATGCGGTTCAGAGTCCACAGCGCTGACCGGGACGCATCGGCTCCCCACACGAACCACTGGGTGAACGTGGCACCGGTACCCACCACGCCATCGAGCTCCTCTGCGTCGGTGAAGACTACCTCGAGGTCGCCGAGCTGGACCCGGCGGACCACCCCTGATGTACAGATCTCATCGACCCCCCAACCAGTGTCGGCGGTCAGCCCGCCGAGAACACCGGCCAGTGCGTCCAGAGCTGTAGTGGCGTCGGTGCCGAAGCCGATCAGCGTCTGGTTCTGGGTCGTGGCGCGGAGGAGAAGACCGTTCTCAGCCAGGGTTACCGGCCCGAGGGGCGGCAGTGTCGTGGTTGTCTCCTCGGGTGGAAGGGTCGTGGGAGGCAAGGTCGTGGGAAGGGCCGGACTGGGTGGCGGGTAGGGGGCCTGGTCTCGGTCGACCAGCAGCACCAGGGCAAAGATCCCGATGACCAGAGCGCCAGCCAGAGCCAGGAGGACCACCGGCAGCCGCCGTCGGCGGGGTATCGCTACCCGAGTGGTCTCGTCGAATACCGAGCGGGCCCCGACCGAGATAACCGATGGTCCGGGCGGCGGTCGCATCGGCTCCTTTTCGGATTCGCCAAGATCCTCCCGGGTGACGATCGGCAGCGGCCCAGTCGGAACCTCACCGTGTCGCTGCAGGAAGAGGGCGCCCAGAGCGCCGGCTAGGTCGGGGTGTAGGCCCCGGGGTCCGTGAGCGGCCAGAGCCGCCCAGGCCCGGGTCTCATCGACAAGGGTTACTTCACCGATGAGTGCCCGCCGAGCGGCGGCGGCGTAGACCGCCTCCGTAGGACCGCCGGCGGTCAGTACCAAGACCACTCGATCGGGAAGGCCGTCGAGTACCCGCACGCACCGGGCGTGGACCTGGGCCAGGAGGTGGGCGAGCACTAGCTCACCGGACAGGGTGCGAACACCGAACCGAACCATGCCCGTATCGGCCAACTGGGCCAGGAAATCCTCTCCGGCGAGGTCGTCCCCGCCGGTGTCAGGGGCTGCAGCGCCGACCCCGATCGAGCCGTCCACCGCCATGTGCACTACGACCGGCATCCCCGCGCTGTCATCTCCGGCCGCTACAAGGTCAATGCGCCCGTCGCGGTCGACTGCCGCATGGGCCAACTCTGGGCCAATGTGGATTGCAAGGACGGTGGTCATACAAGGGGGCGGGGGCTGGGCGGACACATCCGCCCGAGGACCCTAGAGCCTGGGCACCCGGCCGGGGCCGCCGTTCCCAAGCCGTCCGGCTCGGGAGAGTCCCGACCGCCATCGGGATCGCATATGGGATCCACTGCTGGCATCCTTGATAGCGATGGACCTCCGCCAACTGAGCCACCTTATGGCCGTGGCCGACCATGGGAGCTTCTCAGCGGCCGCTCGCGCCCTGCATACAGTCCAGTCCAATGTCTCCACCCATGTGGCCAGGCTGGAAAAGGAGCTAGGCACCGTGTTGGTGGACCGTCGCACCATGCAACCCACCCCCGAGGGTCAGGCGGTCATCGAGCGGGCTCGCCGAATCGGAGCCGAGATCCAGGCCATCAGCGACGACATCCTGTCGATCCGGGACGAGGTGGGCGGCCTGGTCCGGATCGGCTGCATTGGGACCACGGCCAGCTGGATGGCCACCCCCCTGCTGGAACGGCTGCGTGTCTCCTATCCGGCCCTCCACCCCGTGCTCGTTGACGCGAGTTCTAAAATGCTGACCCCACACGTCCTGAACGGTGAGCTGGACATGGCCGTGGTCAACGCACCGGTGGTCAACGCGGGCTTGGAGACCGAACCACTCTTCGACGAGGAACGGATCGTGGTGGCCCCACCCCAACATGCCCTGGCGGACCGGGAGACGATCACCGTTGATGAGTTGGCCGAACACGAGCTCA
>JAKUSA010000127.1 GCA_022449565.1 Acidimicrobiales bacterium
ACAGAAAGGTGATCTTCGAACAGTGCCTCGGCACGAAGTCGATCCCAAGCAACTCGCTACACGGAGGACCGGCCCCAAAGGACCGGCCCTGCGGGGACCTCAACGACCCTTGCGCTGCGCCTCTATACGGTCCGTTAACCAGTCTTAAGCTCATTCGCCGATCTCGAATCTGGTCAGGGCCCGGGTACCACCGGCACAGGCTGTGGCGAGGACGACCATGGTGCCGACGATCGCGGTGGTGACGCCGAGGTGGGGGTCGTAGAAGACGCCCTTGTCGTTGATGGAGATGACGGCGTCACTCCAGCCATAGGCGTATTCACGGATGGAGACCCAACGCAGGGAGTCGAAAATACGGGTGGCGAACGTCTCCCAAACGAAGACGTAAATGAGGCCGAAAATGAGGGCTCGGCTGGTGACGGCGCTGAGGGCGACGAAGGCGGCACAGTACAGGACAGACGCGACTAGGGCACCGAGTCCGAGCCCGAGCATGAGGCCGTCAGCGGTAGGGCTCTCGTGGATGATCCAGGTGGTGGCCATGGTGGTCGGCACGACAAATAGGGCTGCAGCCACCGAGGCGACTCCGATCTTGATGGCGATGATGCGCCATCGTTCGATCGGTTTGGTGAGCAGGAAGACGGCGGTGCCATCCTCTATCTCGGCACCCAGTGAGGCGGTCCCGAATACAAGGGCCACCAAGGGAAGCAACAGGGTAAAGATCATTACGCTGACCAAGCCGAGTGCGAACTCCCCGGTGGCCTCCCCTGAGCCCGCTTCGTCGGAGAACCGGTAGATCACTGCAATC
The DNA here is from genome assembly GCA_022449565.1 of Acidimicrobiales bacterium. GTDB lineage: Bacteria > Actinomycetota > Acidimicrobiia > Acidimicrobiales > MedAcidi-G1 > JAKUSA01. The sequence goes on from JAKUSA010000127.1 coordinate 803, forward strand.
AGGATCGGAAGCGCGAGCAACAATCCGATCACCAGGGTGCGGCGCCTTCCTAGAAGTTGGCGTGCGGTGAGGGAGATCAGGACGTTGTTCATCGGTCCACCAGGTAGGCGAAGACGCTCTCGAGGGAATCATCTGCGGGTTGGAGTTCTTGGAGCGCAACGCCACTTGATCGGATGAGGGGTGCGATGGATTCGGTGAAGGCACCGAAGTCGGTCGTCTGGACTTCCATGACATCGCTGTCAAACGAAATAAGGGCGATATAGGGCCGATCAACCAGTGCGGCGGCAAGGGCGCGATTGTTACTGGACCTGATAGTGAAGGCATGGGGCCGGCTAGTAATGAGGCGACGAATCTGACGGAAGTTGCCGGCGGCGCCCAGGCGGCCACCGATGACGACGAGGACGTCTTCGGCGAGGTCTTCAACATCTTCGAGGATGTGGGAAGAGAAGACGATGGTTCGGCCAGAGTCCCCTAGTTCCTTGAGCATCGTGTTCATCTGGAGCCGCTGACGGGGATCAATGCCGTTGAACGGTTCGTCGAGGATCAGGATGTCGGGGTCGTGGACGAGAGCGGCGGCGATCTTGGCTCGTTGACGCATGCCCTTCGAGTAACCGCTCATCTTGCGATGCATGGCGTCGCCGAGTTCAACCATGTCGATCGCTGTCTGGGCTGCAACTTCAGGTTGGGGAAGCTGGTGGAGTCGGGCGCTAGCCAGGGCGTACTCCCAGGCCGAAAGGAACGGGTAGGTGACCTCACGTTCGGGAACGAGACCGATGTGGCTGTACATGCCTGTGTTCTTCCAAGCCGACTCGCCATTGACCAGGACCTCGCCCGAGGAAGGCTCGAGAAGGCCCGCCATCATGTGCAGCAGTGTCGACTTGCCGGCGCCGTTGGGGCCGAGCAGGCCCGTGATCCCGGGCTCGAGTTCGAACGAAATGTCGTTGACGGCCACCAGGTCTCCGTACCAACGAGATGCCGATCGTACCGAGATCGCTGCATGCGGTTCCGGCGATGGCTGAGCAGCAGCGGAGTTCACAGCGTGACCTTGCGATAGCGGCGGATGGCAAAGAACAGGGCGATAGCGGTCTGAGCGACCAACGCCGCAATCCACGTCCAGCCAGGAAGGTCGGCGTAGGCGACTTGATCGGCCATTTCGCCCATCCGATCCGCACGCGCTGGGACAGCGTCGAAGATGACATATGTGGCGGCGTTCATTGCATAGCCCGGAGTGGCGAGCATGGCGACTGCGGCCCATCCGGGACCCAGAACTGTCACTAGACCGCTTGTGAAGACGGCTGAGAACCACAGTGCGGCAAGCACGCTGGTGAGCGCGAATACCCGTCGAGTCGTGAACATCGCGATGGCCAGACCGATTACCGCGAGTTGCAAGCTCACAAGCGTCGAACTTGCCCCGATACGCCATATGTCCGAGATGTTGTCACCCAACCATTCGGTGCCGTCGGTGGCACCAAGCCAATTGCCTACGAACACAAGGAGTTGCGGAAGCAGCGTGAGCGACATCAGGGCCGTTGCCAAGGCGGCGATCTTGGCCAGCAGGTAGTCGTCGCGTTCGATGGGGCGTGAGAAGTAGAGAGGAAGGGTGTTGTTCTTGCGATCGTTGCCAACCAGATCCGACGCCATGGCGGCTACGAACAACACGATGACAATCTGAATGAGCCCGAAGTATTCGTGGTGTTCGACAAACTCGAAGCCCTCTCCAGCGACCGCACCGAAGGCCACTGTGAAGATGGCAGGCAGGAGGGCAACGAGGGCGAGACCGAACGCGAGGACCTTGGGCAAAGTGCCGCGTCCGAGTCCGAATGTGTTGCGCAGGCTCAACACATAGAGGGAACGAATCGCGTAGCGGCGCCCCAGACGGGGTCCGTCGTAGTTGCGGTAGCCCAGGTCGTAGACCACGCCTCGCGACTGAGATGCCCGGTCGAGGTTCGCCATCAGACCGCCTCCTCGTTGCCGCTTGCCCAGGGATCATCGTTGCGGAACATGTCACGGAGCGTGTGACGTTGCCGAGCCACGCGCACCAGGGGCAGGCCCAGATCGACCACCGAGTCGACCACCAGCCGCATGAGCGCAGCCTCATCCGTGGCGCTCCCATCCGGCATCTCAACTTCGATGATTCGCCCGTCAACCCGGGCATTCACGTCGTGAGCGATCATTCGGCTGACAAGAAGTTCCGGATCTCGACCGACCTCCACAGCCAGAACATTGCCCAATCCGGTGAACTGGGCTACCGCTCCGACGCGAGCCAACTTGCCTTCCTCAATGAGAACCAGCGAGTCACACACACTCTCGATTTCTCCGAGTAGATGCGACGACATGATCACCGAAATGCCAAAGTCCGTGCCGGTGCGCTCGATCAGGCCCAACATGTCGTCCCGCCCATCCGGGTCGAGACCATTGGTCGGCTCGTCGAGAAACAACAGTTTTGGATCGTGCACCAAAGCCTGGGCCAACTTCACCCGCTGCTTCATGCCAGTGGAGTAGCCACCGATGTGCCGATAGCGCTCCTCGAACAGCCCGACGTGGCGCAGCGTCTCCGCCGCCCGTTCCCGTGCCACAGTTGTCGGGAGGCCGCTCATGCGAGCCATGTGGATGACGAACTGGGTGGCGGACAGATCGGTGGGCAGGCAATCGTGTTCGGGCATGTAGCCGACCCGTTCACGTATGCTCAGCCCCTCGGTCTTTGCGTCAAACCCGAGCACCTCAGCGGTTCCACTCGTCGGCTCGACCAAACCCAAGAGGATCTTCATCAAGGTGCTCTTGCCGGCACCGTTTGGTCCCACCAAACCCACCACGCCGTGCGGAACTTCGAGTGTGATTCCACGCAACGCTGCCACTTCCGGGTACTGCTTAGTGAGTGACGACAACCGAACCAGCGGCTCTGCTCCTGCGTTCACTCACCTACCCCCTTGAGGAGCCCCACCAGTTCGAGCACGGTTACGGCCGGCACCCTAACGCCCGCCGTTCCACGGCTCCGGCCGGGTCAGGGTCCCGAGCCGGTGGAGGAACTCAGCATCTTTCAGGCCCCCACTCAGGCCCCCAACGCAACAACAGGCGAGACGGCGCTTTCAAGAAACACCGCCTGACCTGCACACTGTTTGTCGGGCTGCCGAGATTTGAACTCGGGACCTTCGGTCCCCCAGATC
>JAKUSA010000128.1 GCA_022449565.1 Acidimicrobiales bacterium
GGCCTGGCTCAAATGAGCAGCGTCGCCGACGGCCAGGATGGCCACCGCGGGGTCCCCTTCGGCGGTTGGGTCAATCGCCTCGGAGTAGGCGGAGGTGCCGATCAGCCACGTGGTGCCACCGGTTGCCGGATCGGTGTGCTCCTGGATCTCCGTGACGAAGAACCCACCAGGCGGTGTGGGTGTTTCTTCGGCGCCGCTGGCTATGGCCCCCTGGGCGACCAGGGCACCGTCCTCCCACGCCTCGAGCCGGCCCCGGTAGAGGTCCACGATGATCCGAGCCCGGTAGGTGGCCGTGGACACATCGCCACCCCGAACCCATCCCACGGTTCCGTTGGGCCGAACAGGCACCGACACCCGCAGCCAGTCCTGTTCGGAGTCCAGGACCAGCAATGCCCGTTGCCCGTCTCCGGGCCCGGGATGCGGAAGCAGCCACCGGGCTTCGTCGTCGTTCGGTTCGTCGAACACCTCGAGCATGTCCACCGCGGCGACAGCCACCACGAAGGGTGTGTCCGGCGTAGCTGAGGCGGAAGTCGGCTCCGGCTCGGGGAGGGTTGTCGCGGCGGTCCACCGGGTGGTGGACGGCAGCGCCATCGTTGTCGGGGCGACAGTGCTGGGGGCTGCTGTAGTGCTAACGACAGTGCTCGGCAGGGCCGTTGTCGAAACCGTGCTACTGGAAGGGGCGGTGTCATCGGGGCCAGCCGCCATTGTCATATCGGCACCACCACTCGCCGGTCCGATGTCGGCCATTCGCACCGGCTCAGGGGCTGGGTCCGGAAGGCTCACCTTGTCCTCGGCGCACGCTCCGGCGACCATGAGGAGCACGAAAACGATCGAGCCGACCGGTAGCGAATCTCGCATAGTTCCTGTCTAGCCGCCGGCTAGAGGTTCGTCAGGTGGGAGCGACTGGGCGATGGGTGAACCGTCCCGAGGTGGGTGGGCTCAACAGCGGAGGGTCGAAGCGGGGTAACGGGAACGGACTGTCGATTCGTCCGATGAGTTCGACCAAGACCCGGGCCAGAGCCCGGCTGTCTCCCAGTGCCGTGTGCGCGTTCTCCAGGGGGATATCAAGGGCCCCGGCTAGTTCCCCGAGCCGACCAGGCAGTCCAAGTCCCTTGGCCAAGCCCAATGTGTCGACGGCATCGATGTTGAGTGGTCCGAGCCCCGCCCGATCCCACTCAGCACAAAGGAACCCTCTATCAAAACCCGCGTTATGGGCAACTGGAACACAACCGCTCAAGAAGTCAACCAGGTCTCCGGCGATGTCGAGGAAGGCCGGCGCATCGGCCAGCCAACTGGTCTGGATACCGTGGATGTCGGTCCGGCCGAGGTCGGCGGTCGCTGGGTCGATGAGCGTCGTCCACTCCCCCGCTGGTTGGCCCTGGTCGTCGATTCGGACTACGGCTATCTCGATGATCCGGCCCACCGAGGGATCCAGACGGGTCGTTTCTACGTCAAAGCAGGCGAAGACGGTCTCGGTCACACTCCTGCGGCCCTCGACTGGGACGCCCCGGCGTAGTCGTTGATGCCCAGGGCTGACCGATGGTCGGCAGTGGAACCCATCACCACGTCGTCAAGCGGGATACCGATCGCGTCCGCCGATCGTACGAGCCCGTTGAAAATGGCGATCGTCGCCGCCGCCTCGACAAGACCGGCAGGACCAACGGCGGCCAGCATCTCATCGGCCAGGGCCGATGCCTCGAAAGGGTCCCGGTTGGCAATCTCGGCGTACCTAAGTAGTAGGTCCCCGTGGTCGACCCCAACGGCGCTGCCTTGGCCGACCGCGCTGGCCAGATCCACCTCCCGGTCGGTTGCGTTGCTGCTCGCACGGAGCAGCATCACATGCGAGGCCGTTCAGTAGAAGCACTCATTGAGTGCCGAGGTGCGGGCGGCCAGTAGCTCAACCTGAGGTCGGGCCAGGGCCCGGTGCTCCCACACGAGGGACACAAAATCCTCGCCGCCCGCGTACATGCTGGCCACAAGATCCATCCGGGTCTTGTTGTCAGCTGGGACGTAGGACAGGGCCCGGGCAACGTTTGGCCCCACCCACCCATCGACCTTCCAGGGCACGAACGCCCCGCCCTCCCCGAGACCTGCGGGAATCATCCGTGACGGCTCCCCGGGCTCCGCTTTAGGGAAAGCCTGGAGGGGGCGCTCGAGTAGGACGCATAACAGGTCGACGGGCATCAGGACAACGATCACCGCGACCAACTCGGCGTACCGGCCTGGCCCAAGGAGTTCAACGGCCTGCTGGGCCCAGTCGGGGGTGATACGCCCTGCGTCGGTGGCCACCCGGTGGGCTACCTCGGTAGCCACAGGTGAGAGGACCGGGTCGGGCTGATCGTCGAGATCACCGAGGGGGGGAACCGGTTCCCCAAGAAGTCGGGGACGAGCCCCCCGGGCCACCTCGGCGATGGCCAGCCGTTCCTCTCCGGTCCACCAGGCGCCAGGACAACTCAGACCCGTCCACACTGTGTCGAACGCTGAAAGGATCGGCGCCGGGACCCGATGCGAAAAGGTGGACGAGTCAAACACTGGCATCGGGCCACGGTACTTGCCGCTGCGCACCAGGGGAGGTTGAGCCCCTGTGGCCACTCCCCTAGCGTCGGCGTCCGCCGTCGAAATGGGAGCAAGATATGCCCGGACCGTTGGAGGGCTACCGGGTCCTCGAGATGTCCCAGATAGTCACCGGACCTCTGGCTGCCATGCTGCTGGCCGACCAGGGCGCCGAGGTGATCAAGGTGGAACCGATCCTCGGAGGTGACCCAACCCGGCTAGGCGCGTACATGCGCGGCGGCGTGGCAACCCTGTTCGCCAACAACAATCGGGGGAAGCGGTCATTGGCCATCGACCTTCAGACCGAGGAGGGCTGCCGGGCGGTGCTCGAGCTGGCCGCCCGGTCCGATGTCGTCCTCCAGAACTTCCGTCCTGGAGCCTGCGACCGTCTCGGTGTCGGTTATGAGGATGTACGGGCGGTAAACCCAGACGTCGTCTACGTCTCGATCAGCGGTTACGGGCCGACTGGCCCGTACGCCGACCGGCCGGTGCTCGACCCGGTGATCCAAGGGATCGCCGGAGTGGTGTCTCGCCAGGTCAATCCGGAGATTCCCTTCCCCGACTTGGTGCGCAACATCATCGCCGACAAGAGCACGGCGCTGACCGCCGCCCAAGCGATCACCGCTGCGCTCCTGGTGCGTGAACGCGGCGGCGGTGGACAGCACATTCAGTTGGCGATGCTGGACGCCCTGCTCTACTTCTTTTGGCCCGACGGGATGATGGACGTCACCTACGTCGGAGACGACGTGGGTCCCGGAATAACCCTGGCCGAGCTCTATCGCCTTACCGAATGCCTCGACGGCAAGATCGTCTACTTTGCCGCCTCCAACCGGCACCTCCGAGGCCTTTACCGTTCGGCCGGCCACCCTGAGTGGTGCGACGACGTACGGGTTACCCGAGACGCGCTAGTCACCTCTCCCGAGGACGTCGAGCTCCTCGGCTCCATGCTGGCCGCAGCTTTTGCCGAGATGACGGTCGCTGATGCTCTGGCTGACCTGGTTGCCGAAGATGTACCGGCCGGACCAATACTGGATACGGAGCAGGTGTTCACCGACCCGCAGGTCGTCCACAACGAGACGCTGGTCACCTGGGAGCATCCCGAATTGGGACTGGTGCGCCAACCTCGCCCTGCGGCCCGCTTCTCAGCTGGTGAGACCCCGCTTCCGAGGACGATCCCACACCTGGGCGAGCACAACGATGAGATCCTCACCGAGCTAGGACACGACGGCGAGACGATCGCCGCGATGCGCGACAAGGGAGTGATTCTCTAAGTCGGCCAGGAAGTACTCGTCTTACGTGGTGTCCGAGTTGGTGGATAACTCAGGGGGCTTCAGCTCGGTGAACAAGGGCTTCCCAATTCGG
>JAKUSA010000129.1 GCA_022449565.1 Acidimicrobiales bacterium
GGCGCCCATGGCGGTCGACGATCTCGGCCACCATGCCGGCCACCGCTTCCTCGTCGGTGACGTCTACCTCCCAGACCGACGCCGAGCCCCCGGCTGCTTCGACCTGTTCAACCGTTGACGCCGCGGTACTCGGGTCGATATCGGCCACGACGACGTGGGCCGCGCCTTCCTGGGCAAACGCGAGCGAGGCGGCCCGCCCGATGCCGCCACCACCGCCGGTGACCAGGACCACCCTGTCGTCGACCATGCCCATCCTCTGCACCTCCCAACGGTGACCACGGGGCCGGTCCACCCCGGAGCGTCACCAAGCCTGTCCGGTCGGTGAGCGGTCCGCCAGCCGACGGCGGGCGCACCACAGGACTACGGGGCGTCGTAGGGTCGGACGACTAGCCGCCGACCATCCGGAGGTCGACCCGTGACCGTCTCCTCGTGGGACGACTACCCCGTCCACCAGACCAGCGAGTTGGTCGCCCACCCGGCGACCAGCGATCGCAACTTCTACGACCGCTACTACTTCAACCTTCACGGATCTTCGGACGAGCTCTTCGCCGTGTTCGGACTGGGGCAGTACCCGAACCTCGGGGTGACCGACGCCTTCGTTAACGTCCGGTACGGCGGTCGGCAGCACATCGTCAGAGCCTCCACCGAGCTCCTAGACCGGGCCTCAACCCGGGTGGGCCCCATCCGGGTGGAGGTCCTCGAACCCCTCCGGAGCCTCCGAGTGGTCGTCGAACCGACCGAACACTCAGTGGCTATGGACGTCACCTGGGAGGGCGCCATGCCGGCCCACCAGGAGCCCCGCCAGTACCTCCGCAACCGGGACCGGGTGGTCTTCGACACCCAACGGTTCGCTCAGACCGGTCGTTGGACTGGATCGATCAGCGTCGACGGAGTCGACCATTCAGTCACCCCGGACCGATGGTCCGGAACCCGGGATCGGTCCTGGGGGGTGCGCCCGGTCGGTGAACGCGAACCCGACGGAATCCGAGCCGGTCAGACTCCGATGGCCGGTATGTGGAACTACTTCCCGATGCTCTTTGACGATCATTCCATCGTCTACATGTGCCACGAACGCGACGACGGTGAGCGTCTCCTAGAGGAGGCAACCAGGATCTGGCACGACGGGAGGCCCGCCGAGTGGCTGGGCCGCCCCGAGTGGACACACCGGATGGTCAGCGGAACCCGTCTGCTAGAGGGATCCACCATCGTCTTCCCCGACGCTCCTGACCAACCGATCGAACTCTCCTGCGAACCCCTGCTGGCTAACTGGGTGTCGGTGGGTACCGGTTATGGAATCGACGCTGACTGGCGACACGGCATGTATCAGGGGGTCGACGTGGTGCAGGGCCTGGTACTTGAGGTGGATGACATCCGGGGACTCGGTCAGTACGGGATCGTCGACCACGTGGCCCGGTTCTCCTACGGTGACCAGGTCGGCTACGGACTCTACGAACACGGGTTCTTCGGTCCGTTCACCCGGATGGGGCTCACTGACTCCACATCCCTCGCCCCCTGACCGAGGCAGCCTGGCCGGACTACCCGGCCCGAGCAGGCTCCCGGTACGGTTCCGATCATGACGACGACCGTCGACGAGGCCATCGTCGACCGGATCGAAGAGGCCGAGTTCTGCTCCCGGGTCAAGAGGTTCCTCGAAACCAACTGCAACCGGATCGGCGAGGACCAAGAGATGGTCGGTGCCGAGGACGCAGACGTAATAGTCCGGATGAAGACGTTCCAGGGATCCCTGGCCGAGGCAGGGTTGGCGGCCCTTGCCTATCCGGCCGGATTTGGCGGCGCCGGACTAACCAAGAGGCACCAAGAACTCTTCGATCAGGCCTCGAAGGGCTGGTACCTCCCTAACAGTGCCCTTTACATCTCCCACGGCATGTGCCTGCCCATGCTCAACCAGTTCGGAACCGACGAGCAGAAGTCCCGCTTCATGCCCGACTGCATCAGTGGGGCAACTATCTGGTGCCAGCTCTTCTCGGAACCCGGAGCCGGTTCGGACGTGGCTGGCCTGGCCACCCGGGCAACCAGGGACGGCGACCAGTGGATCCTCAACGGCCAGAAGGTTTGGACCTCGGGAGCCCACTACGCCGACTACGGCCTGATCGTTGCCCGGACCGACCCGACTCTTCCAAAGCACCAGGGGCTGTCGATGTTCATCGTCGACATGCGCGACCCGGCCGTCGAGGTGCGCCCTCTCCGCCAGATCTCGGGGGGCACCGGATTCAACGAAGTCTTCTTCACCGACACTCAAATCCCGGCCGACTGGCTTCTCGGTGGCCTGAACCAGGGCTGGAACCTGGCAGTGGCCATGCTCATGTTCGAAAGGGTTTCCATCGGCGCCGGAGGCGGCGCCATGAACGCCAACCGCACCCCAGGCCTGATCCGCCTGGCCCAAGACCTCGGCCGATCCGAAGACCCGCTTATCCGACAGGCCCTGGCCGACTTGTGGATCCGAGAGCGGATCAGGGGCTTCATCGGGCAACGAATCCGCAGCGCTGTGCAAGCCGGGAACGTCCCCGGCCCCGAGGGCTCGATCGCCAAACTAAACGGAGCGGTTATCGCCCGGGCGATTCGTGACGCCACCATGGACCTCGTCGGCGTGACCGGCCAGGCCTGGGCGACAGACACCGACGGCGGCGACCGGTGGGCCGTCGGGTGCCTTAGCGCTTCGGGAATCAGCATCGCCGGCGGAACCGACGAGGTGCAACGAAACATCATCGGCGAACGGGTGCTGGGCCTACCCAAGGAGCCCGACCCCTACAAGGGCGCGGCCTGGGAAACCGTGCCTCGGAACTGACCACCCCTGGGACCAGCTTGTGTTCATCGACCTCACTGAGGACCAGAAGACCCTCCAGGACGAACTGCGGGCCTACTTCGCCGACCTGATGACCGACGAGGTACGCGGGCGGGTCTCCAGTGCAGAGTTCGCTGAAAACCTCGAGTACAAGGCGCTGATTCGCCGAATCGGACAGGACGGCTGGTTGGGTGTCGGCTGGCCCGTCGAGCACGGGGGTCGAGGATTCACCCCAATTGAGCAGTACATCTTCTTCAACGAGTCTCAAGCTGCTGGCTGTCCCATTCCGTTCCTCACAACCAACACGGTGGGTCCAACGATCCGTCAGTTCGGAACCGAGGAGCAGAAGGAATTCTTCCTGAAACGCATCCTGGCTGGGGAAGTGCACTTCTCGATCGGCTACACAGAGCCGGACGCCGGCACCGATCTGGCCTCGTTGAAGACACGAGCCGTCCGGGACGGAGACCACTGGGTGATCAACGGCCAAAAGCTGTACACCAGCCTGGCCTACAACGCCGACTACATATGGCTTGCCGCTCGGACCGACCCCGACGCCCCCGGCCACAAGGGCATAAGCCTCTTCGCCGTCGACACCTCCGACCCAGGATTCACTATCCAGCCTTTCGAAACATTCGGCCAGGCTGATACCACAGCCACCTTCTACGACGACGTACGGGTCCCAGAATCGATGCTGGTCGGTGAGCTAAATGGCGGCTGGGGTCTGATCACCAATCAACTGAACCACGAACGGGTTTCCCTTTTCGCCGCCGGCCGCATGGTCCGTCTCGTGGAAAAGGCCGTTTCTTGGGCCCGCGAAACACAGCTGCCTGATGGTGGTCGAGTCATCGACCAGGAATGGGTGCGGGTGAAGGTGGCGGAATGCCGGGCCCTAGTCCGGCACCTGGAGCTCCTCAACTGGCAGGTGGCCCATAAGAACACCCATGGGAAGATGAGTCCCGCCGACGCCTCTGCGGTC
>JAKUSA010000013.1 GCA_022449565.1 Acidimicrobiales bacterium
TCCCCGACGAACGGCTCCGCTTAGAGGTGGAGGGAGACGCGGAGAACATGACGTCCCGGATCGTGGACCTGCTCTCGCCGATCGGCAAGGGTCAGCGCGGTCTGATCGTCTCGCCCCCCAAGGCCGGCAAGACCATGATCATGAAGCAGATGGCCCGGTCGATCGAGACCAACAACCCCGAGGTGAAGCTCATCGTGCTACTCGTAGACGAGCGCCCCGAGGAGGTCACCGATATGAAACGGTGGCTGATCAGCGGCGAAGTCGCCTCCTCGACATTTGACAGGCCGCCCGAGGAGCACACCGCCATCGCCGAGGTAACAATCGACCGGGCCAAGCGACTTGTGGAATACGGCGAGGACGTGGTCATCCTCCTCGACGGCATCACCCGCCTCTCCCGGGCCTACAACCTGGCAGCCGGCCCGGGCACCGGGCGCATCATGTCCGGCGGATTGGACACCGGTGCCCTCTACCCGCCAAAGAAATTCTTCGGAGCGGCTCGCAACGTGGAAGAAGGCGGCTCGCTGACCATCATCGGTACCGCGCTGGTCGAGACCGGTTCGAAAATGGACGAGGTGATCTTCGAGGAGTTCAAGGGGACGGGAAACATGGAGCTGCGGCTTGACCGTCGGATCGCCGAACGTCGCGTCTACCCGGCAATAGATGTCAACGCCTCCTCCACCCGGCACGAGGAGCTGCTCTTCGACCGGAAGCAGCTCAACCAGGTGTGGAAATTGCGTCGGGTTCTCAACGGTCTCGCCGACGGCGACAACGGCTCGGGTGCCGGTCTGGAACTGCTCATCGACCGGCTCAAGACCTTCCCCAACAACGACGAGTTCTTGGCCGAGGTGGCCAAGGGGCCGTCGATGGGTGCCTGAGTCCGGATCCGCCGCGGGTTGTTGAGCCGGGCTGAAGCCCGCAGACTGGACACCCAATGAAGTCCGAGATCCATCCCGACTACCGCCCGGTGGCCTTCCAGGACATCGGCGACGGCACGACCTTCGTGATTCCCTCCACCGTGGAGGCGACCGAGACAACGGTCATCGACGGCGTCGAATACCCGCTAGTCAAGGTTGAGGTGTCGTCGGCCAGCCATCCTTTCTTCACCGGCAAGATGCAGATCGTCGACACTGCCGGCCGGGTGGAGCGCTTCGAGCGCCGCTACGGCACGCGCCGCAAGGGCTGATCCCCGACTGATCGGCCGGTGACCCCCCGGCGCACCATCGACCGAGTGCCTCGCGACCACGTGGTTTCCGACCCGGCAGGTCGCAACGACCCTCGTCGAGCCAAGTTACGAGCTCTGATCCTCGCCGCTGGAGGCTCTGAAGCGGACGCCGGGGACTCGACCGACAGCCTGCAAGTCGGCGTAGACGATGGTTCCTGCCTGTGGGTCCTTGCCGACGACCACGCACCCGACCGGGCCCTCGGGTCGGCCCTGCTGGAAGCGGCGGGTCGTGACCGCGTCGGCCTTGTCGTGTTCTACGACGACCCAGCAGCCGCGGCCGTGGCGGCCCGGCGGGCCAGGGCGCTGGACCCAAGACCCGAGGTCCGCCTGGTTGACGGGGGGTCCTCTCGTCCGGTCGAACCGGCTCCGGTGTCCAAACGGTCAGTGCCGTCCGAACCACCCGACGGGTTCGAGGACCTCTGCAGGGGAGCCGGGGTGGAGCCGCTCTGCGAACACGACACATGGAGGGGGGAGGTGCTGGGCCTCGAAGTGGTAAGGATGGTCGGTGACCGGATGGAGGTCGGCGTGGGCCGGTTCGACCGGGAGGCCATGTCCCTCCTCGACGCCGGTCGGCCAGTGGCTGAGGCGCTGATCGCCGCCGCCAACCAAGTGCGGGCCCAGCGGCGCCCCGGAGCGGGTACCCACCCACTGGCCACCCTGGCCCGGGAACGGTGGTTGCGCTACGACCTGGTGGCTGCACCTTCACAGGTAGGGGCCACCGGTCTGGTCCCGGTGGATCCGGCTGACCGACGGTCCGGCCTGCGCGACCCGTCGCCCGCCCCGGCCATCGGCCTAGACGGGCGGGGTGGAACGGTACTCGTGGTGTGCACCGTGGGCGTCGACGTCGCCGTCGTGCCGGCCGCCGCTGACCTGGTGCTACGGGAGGATCCGGACCGGGTGGTGGTGGTCATGCCGCCGCGCGACAGGTTCGATCCTGTGGATCGGGCTGTCGCCCGGCTGGCTCGCCCGGCCACGGTTGTCGGGGTACCCGGCAGCTGGGAGAGAACCGCCTGAGCGTTCCTGGTGCCGACGGGCCCCCCGATTGACCGGCGGCCCACCGCTACCCTGAGCGGGATGTTCGAACAGGTAGCGGCGCTTGAAGCTGAGTTGGGCGATGTCGAATCTCGACTGGCCGACCCGGCGGTTATCGGCGACCCGGGGCAACTCGAAGCCGTAGGTCGACGCTACAAGGAACTAGAGGCCGCCTTGGCGGTAGGTAGGCCGCTGCGCGCCGCAGGAGAGGATCTCGACGCGGCTCGGGAACTCCTCGAAGCTGCCGACGGTGAGGAACGCGACCAACTCCAACTCGAGATCTCCAGCCTGGAGGAGGAGATCGAGCGACTCGAAGGGGAACTCCGGGTCCGGTTGCTGCCTCGCGACCCCAACGCCGGGAGGACAGTCATCGTCGAGATCCGTGGTGCCGAGGGAGGGGAGGAGGCGAACCTGTTCGCTCGCGACCTCCACGACATGTACCAGGGCCTGGCCACTGCCCGGGCCTGGGTCGTCGAGCCGCTCGGGGCCCGACCGTCGGACATGGGAGGGTTCACTGAGGTGGTGTTCATGGTCCGCGGGGAGGATGCTTGGACCCGGCTGAAGCACGAGGGCGGCGTCCACCGGGTGCAGCGGGTGCCGGTCACCGAGTCTCAGGGGAGGGTTCACACCTCGTCGGCCACGGTCACCGTGCTTCCCGAGGCCGACGAGGTGGAGGTGGCCATCGACGACAAGGACCTCCAGGTCGACGTCTACCGGTCGTCGGGTCCGGGCGGCCAGTCGGTGAATACCACCGACTCGGCGGTGAGGATCACCCACCGTCCGTCTGGGCTGGTGGTGACGATGCAAGACGAGAAGAGCCAACTCCAGAACAAGACCAAGGCGCTCCGGGTGCTCCGGACCCGTCTCCTCCAGGCCGAGCAGGAGCGCCAGCAGTCCGAAGAGGCCTCGGTCCGCCGCGGCCAGGTGGGGGGCGGGAGCCGCTCGGAGAAGATCCGGACATACAACTTCAAGGAGAACAGGGTGACCGACCACCGGATCGGCATGACCCTCCACCGCCTGGACCGGATCTTGGCCGGCGACCTCGACGAGCTCACCGACGGCCTATTGGCCGACGAGCGGGACCGCCAGTTGGCCGAGGGCTTGGACGGTGGTCGCTGACCTGGGCTCCGGGTCGTCGTCCCCGGAGGAAGGCACACTGTTCTGGCGGGAGGTGCTCTCCGACACGGAACGTCGATTGGCTGCCGGTGCCAGCCCATCCCGGGAGGCCCGCTGGATGGTGGCCGCGGTGTCCGGAATCGAGGATGACGCGGGGCTCGACTTGCCGGCCATACCGCGCCACCTGGCTCGACTCGACGTCCTGGTGGTCCGCAGGCTCGCCGGCGAGCCGCTGCAGTACGTGCTAGGCCGGTGGCCCTTCCGGGGCCTCGATCTGATGATCGACCGTCGGGTGCTGATCCCGCGGCCCGAGACGGAGGTGGTGGTGGGGTATGCCCTGGAGGAGTGCAACCGGGCGGCCGCGAGCCAGCCACTGGGGGAACCGGTTCACGTGGCCGACCTGGGATGTGGGTCGGGGGCGATCGGACTGGCCGTGGCCGCCGAGCATCCCGCGGCCCGTGTGTGGTGCACCGACGTCTCGACCGACGCGCTGGCCGTGGCCAAGGCCAACTTGGCTGGCCTCGGGCTGCCGGCCCGACAGGTCAGCCTGGTCGAGGGGTCGTGGTTCTCCGCGTTGCCGGCCTGCATGGCCGGTCGGTTCGACGTGGTTGTTTCCAACCCTCCCTATGTGGCCGACAGTGAACCCCTACCGCCTGAGGTCGCCGACTGGGAGCCGCAGGCGGCACTGCGGGCCGGCCCGCGGGGCACCGAGGACCTCGTCCACCTGGTGGAGGAGGCTCCCGCCTGGCTCACCCCCGACGGTGCCCTGGTGTTGGAACTCTCACCGGCGTCGGCCAACACGGTCGCCGAGCGAGCCCGGAGCGTGGGCTACCGGGTGGTTGGGGTCCACCCGGACCTGGTCGGTCGGGATCGCGTGCTAGTAGCCCGGAGGCCGGCATGATCCGGTTGGTTGACGCCGTGGCCGACCCGGCCGCTGCCCGGGCTGCCGCTCTGGACGAGCTCCGGAGTGGGGGCCTCGTCGTACTTCCCACCGAGACTGTCTACGGTCTGGCTGTCCTGCCGTCCGGGCCGAGGGCCGTCGACGCCATGTTCAGGAGGAAGGGTCGGTCCGACAACCGGCCGGTGGCCGTCCTGGTGGCCGACGTTGACCAGGCCCGTACCGTTGTCGAGCCCGGTCCGGCCTTCGAGCTCCTAGCTGCCGCCTTCTGGCCGGGGCCGCTCACCGTGGTAACCACCCGCGGTGTGGGCTTCTCGGCTCGACTCGGCGGTGACCAGGCCTCCGTCGGGGTGCGTTGCCCCGACCACGAGTTGGTCCGGGCACTGGCCGCCGAAGTCGGACCGCTGGCCGTCACCTCGGCCAACCGTTCCGGCCGACCAACCGAGGCCGATGCCCGTTCCGCAGCTGAGGCCCTGGGCGGAGATCTGCTGGTCTTAGATGGCGGTCCGTGTACCGGCGCCCCCTCCACGGTCGTCGACGTGACAGCCGACCCGGCCCGTGTCCTACGGGCCGGCAGTATCGGGCGGGAAGCCCTTACCGGCATCGGCCTCGTCCTGGGTGACGATTAGCATCGGCCCATGGCCACTATCGCTGTGGGCTGTGACCACGCCGGTTACCACCTCAAGGAGTGCCTGGTCGCCGAGTTGCGGACCCTGGGTCACGAGGTCCTCGACTTGGGCACCGACTCGACCGACCGGGTTGACTACCCGGACTTCGGCTTTGCGGTGGCTCGTGCCGTGGCTGGTGGGGAGGCAACGGCCGGGGTGGCGGTCTGCGGGTCAGGGGTCGGGATCGCTATGGCGGCCAACAAGGTGGCCGGCATCCGGGCAGCCACTGTCCACGACGTGGAGTCAGCTCGGCTGTCCAAGGCCCACAACGACGCCAACGTGCTCTGCTTCGGAGAGCGGGTCATCGATCCTGAGGTGGCTGAGGAAGCGTTGCGGGCCTGGTTGGACGAGGACTTCGAGGGTGGTCGCCACGATGCACGAGTGACCAAGCTCGACGCCATGGGAGGCTGACGGCGGCGCCCCCGCCCGGAACCATGCTCCGCACCGTGCGCGCCGTTGTCCGCCTGCGGCGACCCCAGATGGGCCGAACCGGCCGGCGGCTCCGTGGGGCGGCCAACGTCGCTGACCTCCGGCGCATGGCCCGCCGGCGTCTACCCGGAGGGGTCTTCGACTACATCGACGGCGGTGCCGAGGACGAGTCGGCCCTTGCCCGGAACGTCGAGGCCTACCGGAGGGTCACCTTCCGACCCCGGGTGCTGCGCGACATAGGCACGGTCGAAGTGTCGACGACGCTGCTGGGTCGTCCGGTGGCCTTCCCCCTGGTGCTTGCTCCCACCGGCTTCACCCGCATCGCCGATCCGGAGGGCGAGTTGGCCGTGGTGCGGGCGGCTGGTAGGGCCGGGATCCCATTCACCCTTTCCACCATGGGCACTCGCTCCATCGAGGAGTGCGCGGCAGTTGCTGGGCCCGACGCCCGGCTCTGGTTCCAGGTCTACACATGGCGCGACCGGTCGCTTGTCCAGGGGCTGGTGGAACGGGCCGCGGCCGCCGGGTTCGAGGCGCTTTGCGTAACCGTGGACGCGCCGGTGCTGGGTCGTCGGGAACGCGACGTGCGACGCGGGTTCACCCTCCCACCGGAAATCGGTCCGGGCACGTTGCTCGACGGCTTGCGCCATCCCAGCTGGACCTGGCGTTTCCTGCGCTCCGAGCCGATCCGATTCGCCAGTGCCCAGGGTGCGGCCGGGGGTGACGGGTCCACGGCGGTAGACCTGGCCGAGTACATGGCATCCCAGTTCGACCCAGGCCTTTCGTGGCGGGACCTGGAATGGTTTCGCTCTATCTGGGACGGCCCCCTGGTCCTCAAGGGGATCCAGTCGGTAGCCGACGCCCGACTGGCCGCCGAGGCCGGGGTTGCCGCCATTGCCGTCTCTAACCACGGGGGTCGCCAACTCGACGGTGCCCCAGCATCGTTCGACCTCCTGCCGGAGATTGTCGAGGCGGTGGGGGACCGGGTGGAGGTGATCTGCGACGGCGGGGTGCGCCGGGGTTCCGACATCGTCAAGGCGCTGGCGGTTGGTGCGGATGCGGTCATGGCCGGCCGCCTGTACCTCTACGCCCTCGGCGCGGTGGGCGAGCCAGGGGTCGACCATGTCTTGAACCTGATGCGGTCGGGCATGGAACGGACGATGGCCCTGGTCGGAGCGGCCACGGTGGGCGACCTGGGACCGGAGTTGGTCGACCTGGGGGGTTGAGGAGCAGGGACTGGTCAGGCTGCCGCGGCCGGCGCCTCCAGCAGGCCGACCAGCATGTCGGCCAGGTTCTTCTGGTAATGACGGGCGTCAAGTACCGGCGAGGCGCCGCCGTCGAGGATCCGGGCCCGTTCGGCCAGTGAGGAGGTCATCAACTGCATCATGGCCACCAGCCGCTCCCGCCGCACGGCGCCACTCAGGTGCTCCGGACGGTTCTCGAGCAGGTCCAGGGCTCGGGACAGGTTAGGGGCGGCCAGGTCGGCCGGGATATGGCGCCAGTCGGCGAACCGGTCGGCCAATTGCGCCACGATCCGCAAGTAGCGACGACCCCTGTCATTGTCGAAGCAGGCCACCATGGGCGCCACCAGGGCGTCGACCACCGAGCGGGTGGAAGCCTCGCCCTCCAGACCGGCCAACAGCTGCCCCCGGTGGGCGTCGATCGGCTCGCCGTGGTGGGCCAGGATTCGCTCCAGGAGTCCTTCCCGAGAGCCGAAGTGGTAGGTGACCGCCGACGCGTTCCGCTGGTGGGCGGCGGCCACGATCTCCCGCACCCTCACCTGCCAGATGCCGACGTCGGCAAAGAGTCGCTCGGCCTCGACCTCCAGGCGGGCCCGGGTCTTGGTGCTGTCGCGGGGCACCGAGGCCTAGCCGAGGGGCAGCAGAGCGCTGGATGGGATGACCGACACGTCGAGGTTGTCGGGCAGCGGATAGCCGAACTCGGGGAATCGCCGCTCGGCCAGGGCCCGATAGTGGTCGGTGGAGTGGGTGCGGTCGGTGTCGTACTCGGGGATCACCTGCTCCCCGAAAACCTCGATCATCTCGAGGATCTGCTCATGGGCCATGCCCTCGATGGGCAGGCCGAAGACCACCTGGTCGCACCCCACCTCCTGATAGCGGGCCACCTGCTCGCACACCTCCTCGGGGGTCCCGCAGAGCAGGTAGCCGCCCTCGATGGCCAGGTCCAGCATCTCGTCTGTCCAACCAGGGTCGTTGGGCGGGTCGGGCCAGGTAACGGCGTCCGGGGACTTGGGCATGGTGTCGTGGTAGAGGTTGACCATGGTGACCAGGTAGCCCCGACCCTTGGCTTTGGCGATCGCCCGGGCTGTTTCCCGGTCCTCGAGGCAGATCACCGCGTTGGTCATCATCACGTTGTCGTTCCTGAACTGTCCGATCTGCTCGACCGGGTCGACGATGGCCTCCTTGTAGGCCGCCACCCGACCCTTCAGGTTGTAGATCGGCTCGAAGTTGAAGGCGATGGCCCCGATGCCCAGCGACCCGGCTTTGGCGAAAGTGGGTGGGTTGCCACAGGCCACCCAGAGCGGCGGGTGGCCTGGGCCGTAGGGCTTGGGGAGGATGTTGTGCGGGGTGGGCACGGTGAAGTACTCGCCGTGGAAGTCGTAGTCCTTCTGCTCCCACATACGAGGGATCTCCCGTATGACCTCGTCCCACATGGCTTTCGTCTCGTTGGGGTCGAGGACGTTGAACATGCGGAGCTCGTGGCTGCCGGCACCCCGACCGGTGCCGAACTCGAATCGGCGGTCGGTGACGTGGTCGAGCATGGCGGCGCGCTCAGCGATCCGGGCCGGGTGCTCCTTCTTGGTGGGGAGGCTGGTGATGGCCGAGCCGATGTGGATGTAGTCAGTTTGGGCGGCCACATAGCCCATGAGCGGGGCGGGAGCCGACATATGGCTGTACTCGCTCAGCCCGTGGTGCTCGCCAAACCACATGTACTTCCAGTTGTGCTTGTCGGCCAGGATGCCGCACTCGGCTTCCCGCATGAGTTCGGTGTGCTCGCACTCGGTGTCGTGGGCGGCGGGACCGGGGATATAGCCGTTCGAAAAGATGCCGAACTCCATGGGGTGCTCCTGCCGGATTGGTAGTAATGGCTGACATTAGTATTATGGACCGACGTTCCTCCGTCAAGCCCCCGGCGCCAGCGCCCCGGTACCGTCCCAGCCGTGTCAAGACCCCAGCCCCGTCCGTGGACCGACCACCTTCCCGACGGCGCCCGGGGAGGCTTCACCCTTCCCGAACCCGGCACCCTGGTCGGAGCCTGGACGGCCCGGCTGGCCGCCGACAGCGACAGGCCCCTGTTCCACCACGACGGCCGATGGGTCGACCGGGGTGCCTTCCTGGAGGCGACGGAGGAGGTAGCCGGACGCCTCCACCGAGCCGGCCTGGCCGTCGGCGACCGGGTGCTCGTCTCCGGAGAGGCCTCGGTAGACCTGGTGGTAGCCCATGTGGCCTGCCTCCGCCTGGGACTCGTGGTGGTCCCGGTCAACGGCGCCTATCAGGATCCCGAGCTGGCCCACATGGTCGGCGACGCCCGGCCCCGGGCCGCCTTGGTCGACCACCACGGTTGGGCGGAAGCCCTCCGAGCTATGGACCGCCACCTGTTAGTGGCCTCCACCAGCGTCGACCTCAAGGGCGGTCCGACACCCCGTCTCGACGAGGCAGGTCCTGACGCACCGGCGCTGGTCGCCTACACCTCCGGAACCACGGGCCAGCCGAAGGGGGCGATCCACACCCAGGCCAGCCTGCTGGCCGGGGCCCACTCGGTGGTCGTGGCCTGGCGGTGGACCGACCACGACCGCCTGCTGCTCTGCCTGCCGCTGTTCCACATGCACGGTCTGGGACTCGGCCTCCACGGAACCCTGCTGGTCGGCGGCTCGGCGGTTCTCCAGGCCGGGTTTGCCCCCGAGGCGGTTCTCGACGCCCTGGTCGACCAGCAGTGCTCGATGTTCTTCGGGGTCCCGACCATGTACCACCGTCTGGCCGACCATCCTCGGGTGGGGGAAATGGGAGGCCTGCGGCTGTGCGTGGCGGGCTCGGCGCCCCTGGCCGCCGACCTCCACCGGCGCCTAGCCACCGAGGCCGGCGTCGACGTCCTGGAGCGCTACGGCACCACCGAGACCCTCATGCTGGTGTCCAACCCCCACGACGGGGAACGGCGACCCGGGTCGGTGGGCATCCCGCTCCCCGGCGTGGAGGTATGCCTCGACGGGGTAACCGGTGAGGTCCTGGCCCGGGGCCCCAATGTGTTCTCCGGCTACTGGGGGCGGCCAGACGACCACCCTGAGGCGCTCGAAGGAGGGTGGTTCCACACAGGCGACCTGGCCGAGGTGTCCGACGACGGTTACCTATCGATCGTGGGCCGGGCCAAGGAACTGATCATCACCGGAGGGCTGAACGTCTACCCGAGGGAGGTCGAGGACGTGCTGGTCGCCCACCCCGCGGTGGCCGAGGCGGTGGTGGCCGGCGTGCCGTCGACCGAGTGGGGGGAGGACGTCGTGGCCTGGGTGGTGACGGTCGACGGGGCGGACTGTCCCACCGTCGAGGACCTGCGAGCCTTCGCCGCCGGTGCCCTGGCCTCGTACAAACTGCCCCGCCGGGTGGTCGATGTAGAAGCCCTGCCCCGGAACGCCCTCGGTAAGGTTGTGCGGCACCAACTACGGGAGACTGCCGACCATGGGTGACCGACCGAGCCCCCCGACCCAGTTGGCCTTCCACTTCGACGTGATCTGCCCCTGGGCGTACCAGACCTCGCTGTGGATGCGCGAAGTCCGGGACCGACAGGGCCTTGAGGTGGACTGGCGCTTCTTCAGCCTCGAGGAAATCAACCGGCTCGAGGGGAAGAAACACCCTTGGGAGCGGGAGTGGTCCTACGGCTGGTCCATGATGCGCATCGGCGCCCTCCTCAAGCGCGAGGACCCGGTGCTCAACGACGCCTGGTACCTACGGTCCGGAACCGCCCTCCACGTCGAGGGGCGCAAGCCCCACCGGCCCGAGGTGGCCCGCGATCTATTGGTCGAAATGGACCTCGACCCCGGTCTGGTCGATCTGGCCTTGGCCGACGAGTCGACCCACGACGACGTACGCAACGACCACGATCAGGTGGTCTCGATGGGCGGTTGGGGCGTGCCGACCTTGGTGTTCCCCGGCGCCGAGGACGACGACTCCCGTAAGATCTTCGGCCCGGTCCTCATCGACCCACCGACCGGCGAGGCGGCCGACCGGCTCTGGAACCTCGTCCTGGGATGGCTGGAGTTCCCCCACCTGTTCGAGATGCAGCGACCCAAGACCGAGGCTGACCTGACAGCGGTGGCCGACGTGTTCCGCCCCTACATCGAAGCCCGGGAGTGGAACACCGTGGCCAACCCGACACCCTGACGCGTCCCTGCGGACGAGACGAGGAACCTAAAGACCATGGACATCGAACTGGACCGCACACGGATCCTCGGCGGCCTGGAGCAGATCTGGACCGAGTGGTCGGACTGGGCTAACGGCCTGTCCGCCGACGACTGGGCCACCCCCAGCCGCTGCCCCGGCTGGACCGTGCAGGACAACCTGTCCCACATCATCGGCACCGAATACATGCTGCAGGGCCGTCCGGCGCCCGACGTCGAATTCCCGACAGCGCACCTAAAAAACCCGATCGCCGAGGGCAACGAGCGGTGGGTCGAGTCGATGCGATCCATGTCCGGGCCCGAGGTCCTCGAGGCGTTCCGGGTGATCTCGGCCGAGCGCCTCGGCGAACTGCACGCCATGTCGGACGAAGAGATCCTGAAGGTTGGCTGGTCACCAGTCGGCGAGGTGCCGTACCTACGGTTCATGAACGTCCGGGTCTACGACTCCTGGCTGCACCTCGAGGATTGCCGGGAACCGCTGGGCCACGAACCCTCGGCTGGAGGCCGACCGGCCGAGATGTCGGTGGAGGAGGTCACCACGGCCGCTGGCTACATCATCGGCAAGAAGGGCGGCGCCCCCAACGGGAGCCGGGTCGAGGTCACCCTCACCGGCCCGGTCGAGGCCACCATACGGGTGGTGGTCGACGGGCGGGCCTCGGTGGTCGACGCCTTCGACGGGGAGGCTACGGCCACCCTGTCGATGTCCTCGCACCACTGGCTGGCCCTAACCGGAGGGCGCAAGGACCCTGTGCCGATGATCGACGATGGTCGGGTGGCCCTCGGCGGCGACCTGTCCCTGGCCAGGCAACTGGCCGAGCGCCTGGCGTTCACCATCTGACCGGCACGGGCTGATTGGCAGGGTCGAGCACCGGGACCCGGACTCCGGACCTAACCTTTGGACATGGCCTTCGGACGCGAGTTGCTCACCATTCCGGACCCTGCCGAGGCCCTGCCCGGCCGCCGCGAGGCCATGCCGGTGCCCGAGGCCCACGAGGTCAACGGTCGCCCTCTGCGGCCGCCGTTTCCCGATGGCCTCGAGTCAGTGGTGGTGGGCATGGGCTGCTTCTGGGGGGCGGAGCGGGTCTTCTGGCAGACCCCCGGGGTGTGGACCACCGCGGTGGGCTACAGCGGAGGACACACTCCCAACCCCACCTACCGGGAGGTCTGCAGCGGGCTAACCGGTCACGCCGAGGTGGTCCTAGTGGTGTTCGACCCGGAGGCGCTGCCCATCGGCGAGGTCCTCCGAGTGTTCTGGGAGAACCACGACCCAACCCAGGGGATGGGTCAGGGGAACGACCTAGGAACCCAGTACCGCTCGGGGGTGTGGGCCGCCGCGGACACCCACCGGGCCGCCGCCGAGGCCAGTCGGGCGGCTTACGCCACGGTATTGGCCGCCGCCGGCTACGGGCCCGTTACCTCCGAGGTCACCCGACTCGGTGAGTTTTTCTACGCCGAGGACTACCACCAGCAGTACCTGGCTAAGAACCCCATGGGCTATTGCGGGATGGGCGGCACCGGCCTGGCCTGTCCGGCGGCACCGGCCGGCTAAGCCGCCGGGGAGCCGAACGGTTCAGTCCAGGAGCTGGCCGGCGATCAACTCCTCTAGGTGCGCCGGGTCGTACCAGTTGAGCTGCCACGACTTGGCCCGCCGGAAGTAGAGCTGGGCGTCGCATTCGACGGTGAACCCCAGACCGCCGTGGATCTGGATTCCGGTGGCGCTCACGTCTCGACAGGTCTGGGTAGCGAACAGCTTGGCCATGGCGGCCAGGGTCTCGGAGTCGTGGCCGACGTCCCGGGCCCAGGCGGCCTGATACACCAGGACACGGCCGCCGTCGATGGCGGTAATGCCGTCGGCCAGGTAGTGGGCGATCGACTGGAACGACCCGATCGGCTTGTCGAACTGGTGGCGCACCTTGGCGTACTCGGTTGCAAGAGCGTGGGAGGCCTCGGCGCCACCGATGGCCTGAGCGGCTACCAGCACGATGGCGTCGAGCATCGTGGCGTGCCACAGGTCCCAACCGGTGCCGGGGTCCCCAATACGGTCGGCGTCGGCCACCCGAACCTCGTCGAAGTCCACCCGGTACTGGGTGTCGGAGGCCACCGACAACTGCTGGGAGAGGGTCACCCCAGTCGCCGCCGGGTCAACCAGGAATAGGCTCACCCCGGCCGGTTCCCGGGCTAGCACCACCAACCGGTCGACCGAGGCGGCGAACGCCACGTGCCGCTTGGTTCCGGTAAGTGTCACGCCGTCCCCGTCGGGCGCCGCCTCCACCCGCACGCCAGCCGGCCCGAAGCCTCCGTCGGGCTCCAGCCACGCCGGGCTGAGGATTGCCTCGCCCGAAGCGATGCGGGCCAACCAGGTATCCCGCTGGGCGTCGGAGCCCCCCGCCATGAGAACCCCGGCTGAGACGACCGAACTCGCCAGGTGGGGCGAGGGGACCAGGCTGCGGCCGAACTCCTCGTAGACGACCACCGCGTCTAACAGCCCCATGGCCGACCCGCCGTAGGCCTCGGGGACCATGAGGCCGCAGAGCCCCATGGACGCCAACTTCTGCCAGAAGCCGTCGTCGTAGCCCCGAGGGTCGTTTTCGAGCTGACGCACCGTCTCGGCGGCGTCCTCGCAA
The DNA here is from genome assembly GCA_022449565.1 of Acidimicrobiales bacterium. Classification (GTDB taxonomy): domain Bacteria; phylum Actinomycetota; class Acidimicrobiia; order Acidimicrobiales; family MedAcidi-G1; genus JAKUSA01. The sequence continues at coordinate 13,397 of JAKUSA010000013.1, forward strand.
AGGCTCCGCACCGCCTTCCGGAGCATGTCCTGTTCGTCGGTGAAGTCGAGGTCCATGGGCTGGCCCCTCAGGGGCGCCAACGGTCGCCGTGGCGCCGCCAGGGGTTGTCGTCGCTGTCGACTGGGAGGGCCACCCGGACGACGCAGGTGGTGGCAGCTGCCCCGTCCACTTCGAGGGACACGTCGAGGTCGACCCAGCCGCAACCAACCTCGTCAACCTCGGTGCTGATCACCGTTCCGGCCAGGACCATGTGGTCGCCGGGGAAGACCGGGGTGTTCATCCGGAAGGTCATCCGTCCCAGCCGGCCGGTCGGCCCTGTCCAGTCGGTGACGTAGCGTTCGAACCAGGCGGCTTGATTCGGGGTGTTGAGGAAGATGTCTCTCGTGCCGTTGCGGTTGACCGCGAAGTCGTGGTCGTGGTGCATCGGCCGCCAGTCCCGTGAAGCCAGGGCGCCGAGCACCACCGTGGTGGCCGTCACATCGTGGCTAAGCGGCGCCAGTGACCAGCCGACGGTCACGTCACCGTGGAGTACGCCGGCCCTCATTGAGACTCTCCGTCGTCCCGTCGGTAGCCGAAGGCCGTGTAGGACTCGACGCCGACGATGGCGTCGTCCTGATTTAGGTATTCCACGTCGACCACCCAGAACCGGCCGCGGCCCAGGTGGGTGGTCTTCGGTTCACTGATCGACCGGAGGACCTGTCGGGACCGCACCCGGTCGCCGACCCGTACCGGATGGTGGAAGACGTTGGTGTTCGACGAGATGATGGCCTCCGGTAGCCCCAGGTCCTCTTTGAGGTCGAAGTGGGCCTGGAGGGGTACCGCCGGTTCGGTGAGGCCCGGTGACCAGTGGTGGGGCCGGAACCAAACCGAGAGCATGGTGGGCGGGGCGACCGGGCCGTCGGTGAGTTCGGCCGCCACCTCTCCGTCCCAGAAGAGCGGATTGCCGTTCTCCACCGATGCGCAGGATGTCCAGATGTACCCCTGCTCGACGGGGAATCCGCCCTCCAGTTCGTATTGGATCTGGTCGATCCGGGCCATGACCTGGTCGGGGACCGGCGGTAGGTCAGTCATGCGATCACCCCCGCGGCCCGCCAGGCGGTAACCGTGTCGGGGGCCACTCCGACCTCATCGAGCAACTCCTCGGTGGCGGTAGCCGTCCAGTCGGGGATCTCCAGGACGACCGGGTCGACCTGTCGGGCCAGCGGCGCGCCGACCTGGCGCAGACGGCCGGAGGTGGGATGGGTGACCTCGACGAAGGCACCACGCGCCCCGTACTGTCCGTCGGCCACCACCCCGGGCACGTCGAGGACCGGTGACACGCACGCGTCGGCTGGGGCCAACTCGGCAACCCAGTCGTCCCGGCTCCGGGAGGCGAAGGCGGCCGTAAAGTCGGCTCGCATGGTCTCGACGTCGTCGTCGTACTGACGGTCGATCCACTGCTCGCAGCCCAGGATGTGACACAGGTTGGCGAAGAACTTCGGTTCGATGGCCGCCACGGCCAGCCAACCACCGTCGCCTGCCTGGTAAAGGTCGTACCAGGCGTAGCGGCCGGTGAGCAGGCCCTCTCGGGGACCCGGCTGGACGCCCTCGGCCAGGTGTTCGTCGATGGCCAGGGACATCAGGGCCAGCACCCCGTCGGCCACCGACACGTCGAGGTGGACGCCCTCCCCGGTTGCGGCCCGGGCGACAAGTGCGGCACACACCGCGGCCACGGCGTGCAGGCCTCCGGCCGCGCTGTCGGCGACCGTGGCCCCCGGAAGGGCCGGACCCCCCCGCTCGTCCCGGCCCGAGCAGTGGAGGTAACCGCCGACGGCCAGGTAGTTGAGGTCGTGGCCGGCCCAGGACGAGCGGGGGCCGGTCTGGCCGTAGCCGGTGGTCGAGCAGTAGACGATGCCGGGGTTGAGGACCCGCACAGCCTCGTATCCGACGCCGAGCCGGTCGACCACCCCGGGCCGGAAGCTCTCGATGACCACATCGGCCTTGGCGGCTAGGCGCAGGAATGCGTTGCGTCCGTTCTCGGCCTGGAGGTCGACCATGAGGCGCCTCATCCCCCGGTGGGCGGCGTAGGCGTGGGTCGGAGGGGTGATCTGGAGGTCGCGGTCTCGGGGGATCGGGCCCACCTCAACCACCGTGGCGCCCCAATCGGCGAGCCAACGTGCTGCCCGGGCGGCAGGTCCGACCGAGGCCAGCACCAGAACGGTGACCCCTTCGAGTAGCGGGCGGTCGTCCATTCCGTCCCCCGATGGCCGACTAGAAGTTCCGGGGGAGGCCGAGGCCCCGGCGGGTAATGATGTTCTTCTGGACCTCGGAGGTACCACCGCCGATGGTGTCCAGCACCGTGAAGCGGTAGGTCGACTCGGCCCGGCCGTCCATCGGGGCGTCCTCGGTACCGACCCGCAACTGGGTACCTGGTCCGCCCAGGTCCATGGAGGCGTCGGCCAGCTGCTTGGAAAACTCGGTGGTGAATAACTTGTACTCCGAGGCCTCGACAGTCGGCGGGGACCCCCCGTCCCGCTCGGCTCTCACTGAGGCGTCGACTACCCGCAGGCCGAGGCCCCGGGCCACCTCAGCGGCCGTGGCCAGTCGGGCCATCCGGGAGCGGACCCTCGGATCCTCCCTAACCGGTCGTCCGTCCCGGGTGGCCGTCCGGACGTGGTCAAGGAGCAGGTCGAGCCGCTGTTTGACCGGCGAGAAGGTGAACATGGTGAAGCGCTCCAGGTCCAGGGCCTCGGAGATGTACCGGAAGCCATGGTTGAGTTGGCCGACCACGTACTCGTCGGCCACGAACACGTCGTCGAAGAAGACGTCGTTGGTGACCTCGTCGCCCATGGTCTGGATCCCCTGAACGGTGATCCCCGGATGGTCCATGGGCACCAGGAACAGGGTGATGCCCGAGTGCTTCGGGGCGTCCGGGTCGGTGCGGGCCCCCACCCAGTACCACTCGGCGAAATGCGCCGAGGTGGTCCAGGTCTTCTGACCGTTGAGGACCCAGCCCCCCTCGGTCGGAGTCGCCTTCAGCCTCATGGCCGCCGCGTCAGAGCCCGCATCGGGTTCGCTATAGCCGATAGCGAACTCCACCTCGTTGATGAGAATCTTGGGCAGGAACTCCTCCTTGAGGAACTCGGAGCCATGGGCGATCAGGGTCTTGCCAATGATGCCGACGCCCTTGCCGATCTGGGGCCCGCCCCGGGCGGCCAGCGCCTCGTTCAGCAGGTACTCGTAGACCCCCTCTCCCTCCTGGCCACCGTGTTCGGCGGGCCACGTAATGCCCAGCCACCCCTGGTCGCCCAGCTTCCTCATCAGGGCCCGTCGCTTGGGGGTGTCGACGATCTGGGCCATGTTCTCCCGGGTGAGGTCGAACACCTCTTCGTCGTCGTTGGCGTCGAGAAACGCCTCGACCTCGGCGGCGAAGGCCCGCTGCTCGGGGGAGAAGTCGAAGTTCATCGGCGCTGGGGGTCCGGTCTGGGTCGGCGGGGGCCTCTCGGCGGATCGGTTTCGACCGTAACCGAGCGGCTCATGGCACAGCCAGAGCACCGGTCCGGGGGCGGATTAGCGACCATCATGAGATCACCCCGGCGGCCCGTAGTTCGGCCAACTGGTCGGTGTCGAGGCCGAGTTCGTCAGTGAGGACCTCTCCGGTGTGCTCGCCCACCCAGGGCACCCGGGTCTCGGGGCCCTCGGCGACTCGGGACATCTTGATCGGGTTGCCGGGCAGCAGCACCGGACCGGGAACCCCGTCGGTTCGGGGCATGGCCACCACCATGTTGCGCTGTTTCAGGTGCGGGTCGGCCACCACCTCGCCCGAGGTCAGTGCCGGCCCGGCCACCAGGTTCTCGGCGGCCAGGGCCCGGGCCACCTGGTCACGGGTCCGGCCGTCCACCCAGGCCTCGATGGCCGGCAGAATCACGTCGGCCAGGTGGCGTCCCCACCCGCTGCGGTCGGCGAATCGGGGATCGGTTCTCCATCCAGGACAACCGACCAGGTCGGCCAGGCGCTCGAACTGGGCCTCCCGCACGAACTGGAGGACCACGTAGCCGTCGGCACAGCGGACCGGTGTGATCACGAAGGGTGCCGGTTGGGGTTCCCGCTCGATCCCCAACGAGTGGAAGTTCACCACCAGGTCAACCAGGGCGACTGTCGTATCGAACATGGCCAGGTCGATGTACTGGCCTAGGCCGGTGGCCTCCCGGTGCCGTAGCGCGGCGAGCACACCTATCACCGCGAAAAGGCCGGCGGTGATATCGGCCACCGCTCCCATCGGGTTCACCACCGGTGGCCCGTCAGCCGGTCGCTTGTAGTCGTAGATGCCCGACATGGCCTCGACGATCGAACTGTAGGCCGGCCAGTCCTGGTACGGCGAGTCACCGGTGTTCCCGAATCCGGAGATCGACACCACGATCGCCGCTGGGTGGGTGGCCTCGATGGGCGGGTAGCCCAGCCCATACCGGGCCATGGTCCCGGCCTTGAAGTTGTCGGCCACCACATCGAAGTTCGGGACCAGTCGGAGGAACAGGTCACGGCCGGCATCGCTTCGTAGGTCGATGCCCAGGCTCCGCTTGTTGAGGTTGTTCCGGAGGAAGGTGGCGCCCACGGCACGGCCGTCTGGGTCGGCCATGGCCGGGGTGGCGCCGCGGCCGGACTCCCCGGTGCCCGGAAGTTCTACCTTCACCACGTCAGCGCCCAGTCGGGCCATCAACTGGGTGGCGAAGGGGAGGGCCTGCATTTGCTCGGCGGCCAGCACCCGGACGCCGTCGAGTGGCTTACCGTGGTCGGCCGCGCCGGGATTGCCGATCTCGCCGAGTTCCACCGCATGACCCCCGGGTCGGGACTTGAGGGATTCCAGCCTACGATAGTTTCTGACGATCCGTCAGATATTGCGGGGGTGCGGAAAATCGACCGAATCGCCGGTATCACTCCCACCGGAGGGCCGCACGGGGGACGATGAGCAGCATGCCAACTCGGGGAATCCTCGCCTACGGCGCCTACCTTCCCTACTGGCGCCTGAACCGCGCCTCGATCGCCGAAGTCACGGGAACCACCGCCGGCCGTGGACACCGTTCGGTCGCCTCATTCGACGAGGACACCACCACCATGGGCGTGGAGGCGACCCGCACCGCCTTGGCCGGGGGGGCGCCGGCCCCCGAGGCCCTCTGGTTCTCAACCGTCGCCCCCGCATACCTCGACAAGACCAACGCCACGGCCATCCACGCCGCCCTCCGTTTCGACGCCGCCATCCCAGCGGTGGACTTCAGCGGCGCCGCCCGCTCGGCCGTGGGCGCCCTCCGGGCGGCCCTCGGTTCCCCGTCCCGCACCCTTGTGGTGGCCTCCGACCTCCGGGTCGGCCGCTCAGGCGGCTCTGAAGAGTCCGAGGGCGGGGACGCGGCGGTCGCCGTGCTCGTCGGTTCCGCCGACGAGGGGCCCCTGCTGGCCGAGTACCTGGGCGGCGCGGCGGCCAGCGCCGAGTTCACCGACCGGTGGCGCATCCCGGGCGAGGCCCACTCCCGCACGTGGGAGGATCGCTTCGGCGAACAGGCCTATGGCCCTTTGGTCGAACGGGCCTGGGCCGATGCGCTCCGGGCCGTGGGACTGGAAGCCGGCGACGTGGACCGGGCCGTTGTTACCGGACTTCATCGACGGGCCACCGCTCGCTCGGCCGGCGCCCTCGGGGTGGCCGGAGCCGACGACCTGGCCACCGAAGTGGGCAACACCGGGGCTGCCCACCCGACCCTTCTGTTGGCCCACCTGCTCGACAGTGCCGAAGCCGACCGTGTGGTGGCCCTGGTCGTCCTGGCCGACGGTTGCGATGTTCTGTTGTTCCGCACCACCGGGGCCCTGGGGGCCGGTCGCCCGGCCCGGACGGTGTCGGCCCAACTGGGCCATCGGGCCGATGTTCCCTACGGCCGCTACCTGGCCTGGCGGGGACTGCTAGATGCCCAAGCGCCCAACCGGCCCGCTCCCAGTCGCACCTCCTCCCCAGCGGCCTTGCGGCGGGCCGACTGGAAACTCGGCTTCGTGGGATCCCGGGACACAACCACCGGCATCACCCACCTACCCCCGTCGCGCATTGGCATCTTGGGAGGTGTCGCCGACGACATGGAGGAGGCCCCTATGGCCGACGCGGTCGGAGAGATAGTCACGGTCACCGTCGACCGCCTGGCTTACTCGCCGAGCCCGCCGGTGGTCTTCGCGGTGGTCGACTTCGAGGGCGGGGGACGGATGCCCGTCGAGTTGGCCGACGTCGACCCCGATGGGGTGGCCATCGGCGACCCGGTCGAGATGACCTTCCGGCGCCTCAACAGCGCCGACGGCATCCACAATTACTTCTGGAAGGCCCGGCCCGTTCGGGCCTGAGCCGGGGAGGACGACCATGGCGTCGCACGGAATCATCGACCGGGTGGCCATCGTCGGCATGGGCTGCACGCCGTTCGGCGAACGGTGGGGGATGTCCCTGGACGACCTGATTATCGACGCCGCCCAGCCCACCCTGGCCTCGGTCGGGATGGTGGCCGACGAGGTCGACGCATTCTGGTTCGGGACCTCCCAGTCGGCTGCCTCGGGGATCGCCCTGGCCACCCCGCTCCGCCTGACCGGCAAGCCCGTCACCCGTGTCGAGAACTATTGCGCCACCGGATCCGAGGCGTTGCGCCAGGCCTGCTACGCGGTGGCCTCCGGGGCCTACGACTCGGCGATGGCCCTTGGCGCCGAGAAGGTAAAGGACAGCGGCTACCAGGGTCTGAACGCTTTCCCCGTCCCCACCGACGGGACCAACCGGACGCTCACCGCGGCGGCCATGTTCAGCCTAATTCTGCCTGCCTACGCCGAGCGCTACGGCGTGGACGAGGACGACCTGCGCTACGCGGCGGCCCGGATCGCCGAGAAGAACCACGCCAACGGGGCCCGCAACGACCTGGCCCAGTTCCGACGGGAGGTCTCGGCCGAGGAGGTGTGCGAGATGCCCCCGGTGGCCGGGCGCCTTTCGGTGATGGACTGCGCCGGGGTGGCCGACGGTGCGGCGGCGGCCATCGTGGTCCGGGCCGAGGACGCCCACCGCTACACCGACCGACCCCTCTACGTGAAGGCCCTTTCGCTGGTGACCGGCGACAGCAGCGGTCTGGTAGACCCGGGCTTCGATTTCACCACCCTGCCTGAGTGCGCAGCTGCCGCGGCCGAGGCCTACCGGCAGGCCGGCATTGCCGACCCGAGGGCCGACCTGGCTATGGCCGAGGTGCACGACTGCTTCACCGTGACCGAGATGGTCCTCATGGAGGACCTGGGTTTTTGCGAGCGGGGTACCGCCTGGCAGGAGGTTCTGGCCGGTACCTTCGACTTGGACGGCGACCTGCCGGTCAACCCCGACGGGGGGTTGAAGGCCTTCGGCCACCCGGTGGGGGCCAGCGGGCTCCGCATGTTCTACGAGGCGTGGCTACAACTCCGGGGCGACGCACCCGCCGACCGGTCCATCCCGGCCACCGACCGTACCCGAGCCCTGGTCCACAACCTGGGCGGCTACCCGGGCGAGATGGTCTCCTTCGTTGGGATCGTGGGCCGGGAACCGGGCTGAGGATGGTTCAGGGCGTGACCGTGGCCCAGGCGTCGACCACCGTCTGGTCGCCGAAGCACTCCAGGCCTTCCCGGCTGCGGTCCCACAGGTAGAGCAGCAGACCCTCGGCGGTCCCCCGCACCGCGGCGTCGCCTTTGGCGTGCTCCCGGGTCACCCGCAGGCGGCCGTCCACGGCCGAGATCAGCCACTCTCCGTCCCCGTCGGTGCGGTGGAGATGGAGCGAACCGGACGGATACTCCACGGCGCCGCCCCGGGAGCGGTAGGCCATGCCGACCTCTAGGACCTCGTCGATGCCGTCGACGGCCACCTCGCCATCGATGGGCGACGCCCCGCCGGCAGCCTCCTCGGCGTCCCACCGGTGGATGGCGTTCTCATGGGCCATCCGTCGAACGAAGAACCCGACGGTCCGGTCGGGCGTCCAGGTCCAGGCTGCCGCCCCTGGGTCGCTGGCGCCCAGCAGCCCCAGGAGGTGGTCCAACTCCTCGCTTGGCCCTCCCGGTCCGCCGGCGTCCGGCCGGGCCGGTCCGTCGGGGGTCCCGGCGGCGACCTGGGCGGCCACGAACGACCAGACCATGCTCACGTGGTCCAACAGTTCGGTGTTGGTCCACCCCGGGCAGGCCGACACTGCGGCGGTCGGCGTACTCTCGGCGGCGAGGATCAGAGCCCGACCCTCCGACTCGGCGACGGCCAGAAGGCTTCCATGGTCCATGGTGGTGATTCTGGCCGCCTAGGACCCGGTCCGCTCAGTCGGCCTCCGAAGCCGGCCCCTGTTCGCGCAGGAACGCCTCGAACTCGGCAGCCAGGTCATCGCCGGAGGGCAGCATGTTCTCGTTCTCGTCGACCGTCGCCTCCAGTCTTGCTACGTACTCGCCGATCTCGTCGTCGCTGGCCACCGCGGCGTCGACCTGACGTTGCCAGTCGGCGGCCGGCCCGTCGAGTTCCTCGTGGCCGGTCTCGATCCCGGTGACCTGTCCGAAGCGTCGGAGCAGGGCTCGGGTGGCCTTGGGGTTTGGCGCGTCGGGCACGTAGTGGGGAACCGACACTCGCAAGGAGACCACCGGGATCCCGACTTGGTCGAGGGTGTCGTGGAGGACGCCGACCACCCCGGTGGGACCCTGGTAGGAGGGTTGGTCGAGGCCCAGGCGGTCGGCCAGGTCCGGGTTGGTGCTGCTCCCGGTGACGGCCAGCGGCCGGCTGTGGGGGCACATGCCGACCATCGACCCCAGGGTCACCACCGATTCCGCACCGCTGCGCCGCGCCGCTTCGGCCAGGGCTCGGCTGAATGTGGCCCACCGGAGGTGCGGCTCGACGCCGGCCACCACCACGACATCGCGCCGTCCCGGCGGGGTGTGGACGGCCACCAACGGGTTGCGGGGCCAGGCCAGTCGGCGAACCCCTTCGGCGTCGAAGCTGACCACCGGGCGCTCCTGGGTGAAGTCGAAGAACGTCTCTGGGTCGATCTCGCCGAGTTCCTCGTGGTCGTGGCGCTCCACCAGCCATTCAACCGCTGCGGTGGCTGAGCCGCAGGCGTCGAACAGCCCCCGGAAGGCCACCACCAGCAGCGGGCGGTCCAGGTCGGGTTTTGGTCCTGTACCCCAGATCAACTCGTCCACGCCTACAGGATCGCGCACCTCCTGGGTTCCGGGGGCCTTCCGGGCCGGGAACCTGTGCGACGATCTGGCGTGACTGGCGAGCCCCTAGTGGGAAGCGGCGACCGACACCCCTATCGGTGGGTGGTCTTCGGCGGCGTGGCCGGCGTCTACTTCGGCTTCGGTGTGGTGGCGGCCTCGCTCGCCCCCGTGGTTGCCGAGGTCCGGGCCGACCTGGGGTTGAGCCGGAGCGCCATGGGCCTGGCTCTCGGTGCCTGGCAGTTGGTCTACATCGTCACCGCCCCGGTGGGCGGACGTCTCGTCGACCGCCTTGGCTTGCGCTGGTCTCTCACCATCGGGGCACTGATCGTCACGGCTAGTGGTCTGGCCCGGGCGGCTGCCGGAGATCTGACGACCCTGTGGCTCGCCGTTGCCCTCTTCGGGGTCGGTGGTCCGCTCATCTCGGCTTGTGCGCCGACCGCGGTGGCCCTCTGGTTCGGCGATCATCGCGAACGTCGGCTGGCCGTGGGGGCCTACACCGCGGCGCCGGCCATCGGCGGTATCGGCGTCCTGGTGTTGTCCAACTCGGTGCTGATGCCCCTCACCGGATCGTGGAGGTGGACGATGGTCATCGAGACAGGCGCCATTGTTACCGCCCTCCTGGTGTGGCTGGTCGTCTCGGCTCGGGCACCCCAGCTGCCCGGCGGCGCCCAGGCCACCGGCGGAGGAGGGGGCGGCTGGCGCGACCTCCTGGTCGACGCGGAGTTCCGGGTGGTCCTCGCCCTCGGGCTCGTGGTGTTCTTCCTGACCCACGGGCTGGGCGGCTGGATGCCTGAGATTCTGCGGGAGTACAGCGGGTTCTCGGCCATGGCTGCTGCCAACTGGGTGGCCATGGCCGGGGTCGTAGGGATCGGCGCCTCCCTGGTGCTTCCGCGCTGGGGCGATCATCGGAGACTGCCGTTGGTTCTCATGGGCCTGTCGGTCGTTGTGGCCGCCGCCCTGACGGCCATCGTGGCCGCCCCAACCGCGCTGGACCCCCTATTCGTAGGTCTGGTTGGCGTCCGCTCGGCGATTATCCCGTTGGCCATCCTGGCCCTCATGGAGTCGCCGTCCGTAGGCCCCCAGAACATGGGCACGGCCTACGGGCTGTGGTTCGCGGTCGCCGAGGTCGGTGGAGTGACTGGACCGCTGGCTATCGGCCGGATCGGCGACTCCAACGTCGGGTTCGGTGGCGCCCTGATGACCATGGCCGCCGTCTGCGGGGTGGTGATGATCCTGGCCTGTCGCCTACGCGCCGTCAGGGGCCCCACGGTAGGTTCGGACCGACCTTGAACGGGATTCGTCGACCCGGAGGAGAGGAATGACTAGCGAGGATCCGACCCGGGCCTACGCCGGCTTCAAAGGCCGTGTCGGCCGCATCCACTCCACGTCCACCCCGGCCTGGCCGGACCGGCCGACCGCTCCGGACGGTGCACCCAACATCCTGGTGATGCTCTGCGACGACCTGGGATACGCCGATTTGGGCTGCTACGGCTCCGAGATCGACACACCCCACCTGGACCGCCTAGCCGACGAGGGGCTGCGCTACACCAACTTCCACGTCAACCCGATGTGCTCCCCGACCCGGGCCTCCCTACTCACCGGCCTCAACCCGCACCTGGCCGGCGTGGCCACCGTCTGCCACTCCGACCCGGGCTTTCCGGGGTATTCGGCGGCCATCCGCGATGACGCGGTGACCATGGCCGAGGCCCTCCGGGACAGTGGCTGGGCGACCCTCATGGTCGGTAAGTGGCACCTTTGCCCGGACAACAGCCTCTCCGAGGCCGGACCCCGCACCGCCTGGCCCTGCCAGCGGGGGTTCGACCGCTACTACGGGTTCCTTGACGGGTTCACAAACTTCCACCAGCCCCACCGGCTCTACGAAGACAATCACGTCGTCCACGTGGACGACTACCCCGACGACTACTACTTCACCGACGACCTCACCGACCAGGCCCTGTCGATGGTGCGCGAGGTGCGTAGTGGCCACCCCACCAAGCCGTGGCTGCTCTACTTCGCCCACGGGGCCGTGCACGCCCCCCTCCAGGCCCGGAAGGCCGACATGGCCAAGTACCGGGGCCGCTACGACGCTGGCTGGGACCAGGTCCGCGACCAGCGGTTCGCCCGACAGGTCCAGATGGGGGTGGTCCCGGCCGACACGGTGCTGCCGCCCCGCAACTCCGAACCCAACTACGAGGCGCGTCCCTGGGACGAACTCTCTACCAACGAGCAGGCCACCTTCGCCCGCTACCAGGAGGTGTACGCCGGCATGGTCGACAACATTGACCAGAACTTCGGCCGTCTGCGGGCTGAGTTGGAGGCCATCGGCGAGTGGGGGAACACGGTGGTCGTCTTCACCTCCGACAACGGGGCTAGCCGGGAGGGTCGGGCCGACGGCACCACGGCCTACTTCCGCACCCTGATCGGTGAGACCCGCCCCAACCCCCTCGACTCAACTGAGGTGGACCACGAACGTCTGGACCTGATCGGTGGCCCGCAGACCCTGGCCCACTACCCGCAAGGTTGGGCCATGGCCTCGGGCACGCCGTTTCGCCTCTACAAGATCAACACTCATCAGGGTGGTCACCAGGTCCCCCTGATCGTCTCGAGGGGGTCCGGCCTCCCCGACGGGGGTTCCTTCCGGTGCCAATACCAGCACGTCACCGACGTGTTGCCGACGGTGCTGGAATTGGCTGGCGTCGACCTGCCCGAAGAGCGCCACGGACGTCCCGTGCCCCCGCCCGCGGGGACTAGTTTTGCTCCGTCGCTGGAAGACTCGGCGAAGCCCAGCACCCACCCCGAGCAGTACTACGAGCAGTGGGGCCACCGCGGCATGTACCGCGACGGCTGGTCGGCGGTGACCTGCCACCAGCGGCGGACCCGGTTTAGCGAGGACACCTGGGAGCTCTATCACCTCGATGTTGACCCCACCGAGACCCGCGACCTGGCCGCCGAGGAACCCGACAGGTTGGGCGAACTACAGGAGGCCTGGGAGGAGGCGGCCTGGGCCAACCAGGTTTTCCCCCTTGATGAGGGGGCCAACCTCGTCCATCTGGTGCGCCCGCCCTGGGAGGAGGACCTCGAGGCAGCCCAGACCTTCTATCCGGGCACACCCACCGTCGAGCGATATCGGGCCTCCAAGCTGATCAACTTTCGGTCATTCGAGGTACGGGTGGTCCTCGACCACCGCGACGGCCACCAGGGGATGCTGGTGGCCCATGGAGATCAGGGTGGGGGCTACGCCCTCTACGTCGAGGCGGGGCGCCTGTTTCACGTCCACAATGGCTACGGCACCATGACCGAGGTGGATTGCGGGCCGATGGCCGACGGCACCTCCGAGGTGGCCCTGGCCGTCGAGGCGGCCGGTGACCTGGTCTGGAACACCGTTGTGCGGGTCGACGGTGCCGCGGTGGCTGAAACCCGGGGTCTTGCGGTGCTGATGGCTATGGCGCCCTTCGAGGGGATCGACGTCGGGATAGACCGACGCTCACCGGTGTCCTGGTCGGTGTACGAGCGCCACGGCCCGTTCCCCTACACCGGCACCCTCCATTCGGTCACCTATCTTCCCGGGGAGCTTGCTCCCGACGCCGGTCCCCTCTGGGTGGAAGCCCTGCGGGAAACGGCCGTCCGATACGAGTAGCGAAAGCCATCTGAAGGGGGTACCGCGTGGAGTTCGAGGATCTGGTCGACCCGTCCCACACCGTGCTGCTGCTCGTCGAGTGCCAGAACGGCCTGATCGGGCCGGAGTCCAGCCTCCCGGCCCTGGCCGAGGCGGCGGCCGGCGGGCTCGGTCCCGCCCTCGGCGAGTTGGCCGCGGCGGCCCGGGCAGCCGGGGTGAGGGTTGTCCACGGTCTGGCCATGGTCCGCCCCGACGGGTGGGGGGCCAGTGGCAACGCCCGACTATTCGGCGCGGCCCGCAATGCAGGAGTCCAACAGCACCCCGGTACCCGGGCCACGGAGCCCATCGACGAGGTGGGCTACGCCGCAGAGTCCGACGTCCTGCTACCACGATTCCACGGGCTGGCCCCCACCTCGGGCACCGAACTGGACCGCCTGCTCCGCAACGAGAGGGTAACCACCGTGGTCGTGGCCGGCGTGTCGCTCAACATCGCCATCCCTAACACGGTGTTCGACCTTGTCAACGCGGGCTACCAGGTGGTGGTACCGGCCGACGCCGTTTTGGCCGTGCCCCCCGAGTACGGCGATGCGGTTCTCGAACACACCCTGTCGCTGGTGGCCACCCTGGTCGACGTGGCCGCCCTAGCTTCGGCCTGGGGGCCTAGCTGAAGCGTTCCAGGTGCCGGGCCACGTTGTCGGGGATTCGAGTGATCACGACCTTCAGCCCGGCGGACCGGGCGTCGTCGCCGAGGCGCCCCAGAACGGTCGCCGCGGTGAAATCCACCCGCCCACATCCCCCCAGGTCGATCCGGAGGTCGTCCACATCCGGTTCGGCGGCCAGCGCGTCGAGGACCTGACGCTCCAGCCGGGCCGCAGTAGCGAACCACAGCACCCCACGCGGTTCGAGGTGAAGGATGGTCCCGTCGATTCGCCGCGGCACGTCGATTCGCAACTCCCGCCACAGGTGCAGACCCAGTGAGAGGCCAATACCGACCATGACGCCCTGTTCCACCCGCGGGGCCAGGGCCAGGGTGGCGGCGAAAGTCCCCCAGGCCACGATGGCTTGGGGCCCCGACCGCCGGGCCATCCCGACCAGCTGTGCCGGTTGGACCAGCCTGACCACCGCGGCGACCACCACCCCGCCCAGGACGGCCCGCGGTAACGGTTCCAACACATCGGCCACCGGAAGGAACATCACCACCACCACCCCGGTCACCAGACCCGACCAGTGGCTCTGTGCTCCGGACAGGCGGTTCAGGGAGGACCGGCTGAACGAGCCGCCCACCGGGAACCCACCGGAAAGCGCCGAGGCCACGTTGGCCAGGCCCTGGCTGACGAACTCCCGGTCGGCGCTCCAGGGCTGCCGGTCGGTGGCGGCGAACACTCGGGCGATGGACGCTGGCTCGGCGAAGCCGACCAGGGCGATGACGATCCCGGCTACCAGGACGCTCCCCGTGGACCCCCACGGAAGGTCCAGGCCCAGGTCGGGGAAGCCGGTTGGCACATCGCCGACGACCGGACCGTCGTAGTCGGTCAACCGGCTGAACGCCACGCCGCCGGCGACCGCCACCAGGGCGGCGGGGAACAGGCGGTGGAGTCGACGGCCCCCCAGGACCAGCAACACGGTGAGGGCGGCGATCACCACTGATCGGCCCTCCCACTGGCCGCCGTGACGGATCGACCACCAGGCATTCTCCAGGATCCCTCCGTCGGGGGCGTCCACCCCGAGGGTCTTCGGTATCTGGGAGCTGATGATCAAGATGGCCGCCGACGAGGTGAACCCGACCAGCACCGGCTCACTCATCAGGTAGGCCACCACGCCCATCCGCAGGGCGCCCAGCACCAGCCGGGTGACACCGACAACCAGGGCCAGCAGGGCGGCCAGCTCCACGTAGTCCACCGATCCCGGTTCGGCTATTTCGGCCAGGGCGCCGAAGGTGAGCAGACTGGTCAGGGCGACCGGCCCGGTCTGCAGGTAGGGCGACGAGGCGGCGAACGCGGCGAAGATCGGCGGCAGGGCCGAGGCGAATAGTCCGATGTGGGGGGGCAGGCCGGCCAGTTCGGCGTAGGCCATCGACTGGGGGATGAGAACCAGGGCCACGCTGAGGCCAGCCATCACGTCGGCGCCGGCCAGCCGGGTCGGTGGTGAAATAGGTGTCCAGGCGTTGGAGGCCATCGGAGCACCCTATTGGGCCGACCTGTCCGACTGTCCCGACGGCTCGGTCGGACCCGAGGCCGCCAAGGGTAGGGTCAGCGGCCGATGGCCGGCTACGACGCTTGGGTGCCCGTCGGCGACCTGCCCACCGACGGGGTGGCCATACGCCCGGCGGCCACCGTGGTACTCGTCGACGACCGGCCCGACCTCCAGGTACTGGTTCTGAAACGGCGCGACGCCTCAGTGTTCGTCGGAGGACACACCGTCTTCCCCGGCGGGGCCGTCGACCCCGACGACCGGGACCCGGCCTGGTCGTCGCTTGCTACCGGGGTCACCGCGGAGGAGGCAGACGGGGCGCTGCGGGTCTCCGACGCTCGTGCCTTCTGGATTGCCGCCGTCCGGGAGACCATCGAGGAAGTCGGCCTGGTGGTCGGGGAGCACAACCAGGACCTTGCGGGGCACCGGCACGCTCTCGACCGGGGAGAGGTGCGCCTCAGCGAACTGGTCGCCACCTCCGGTCGGCCCCTCGACCTGTCGGGCCTGCATGCCATTAGCCGGTGGGTGACCCCGATGCCCAGCCCCCGTCGCTACGACACCTACTTCTTCGTGGCCCGGGCTCCGAGGGGATCAGAGCCCTCAGCCGACGGAAGCGAAGCGGTGGAGGCCCGGTGGACGACACCCGCCGGAGCCCTGGAGGGATGGAGGGAAGGCGAGTTGACGATGATCAGCCCCACCCTGGCCACCCTCCAACGCCTGGCCCACTACCAGAGCGCTGACCAGGTCCTCGACGCGGCGGCCCGTGGCGGATCACCTCAACGGGTGAGGGTGATCGACGAGCACGCCACTCCGGCGCTGTTCCCCGACGACCCCGGCTACCGGGACCCAGGCACTCGCCCGGTGCTCGGCTGGACGTGGCTCCCCGACCCACGCAGGTAAACCACTAGGCGCCCTCCCGTGGGTCGGGGACCGTAGATTGGCCCGGTGGCCGTGCCGTCCCATGTACCAGAAGTCGCTATTCCGCCCACCAGTGCTGCCTACACCTCACCCCGGTGTCGTCTCGGTTCGTGGCGGGCCGATCGGTCCGGCGAGGCGCTAGCCGGGGACCGTGACACCACCGGAGCCGGCCTCGGCTACCCAGGTCCCGACCAGGGCTACGTTCTCCGATTGGTGCGCCTTTTCGAACCGCAGTTGCGACTGGCTGCCGGAGAGCACCCGGCCGACGTGATCGCCGGAGGGGTGGCCGTTGCCCTCAAGCGAGCCTCCCTGTTTGGGCGGGCTCCGGTGGCCGAGGACCTCCGGGTGGCCTTCGATCTGTTCGGATTCCTCACCACCGACGTTAGCGACGAGTTAGTGGCCCGCCGCCGGCAACTGTTCGCCGGGGCGGCCGGAGACCACAACTACCGCGAGGTGCGGCGCATCGCCGATCTGGTACCGGCCTCGGCACTGCGACCCGGCGTCGACGAACCACCGTCCTGAGCTCTGTCGCACCGGGCTGTCGCCGACCATGAGCCAAACCCCGGACGGGCCCCCACCGTCGCAGAGGCGGCAACGCCAGCGGACCATCGACTCGGTCATGCCGATCGTGGCCTTCCTGGTGCTCAACCGCTGGGCCTCCCTGGGCTGGGCAGTCGCCGGGGCCACTGCGTGGAGCATCAAGGCCGCGGTCTCGCGCCGACGCCACGGAGAGGCAGTAGGCCGTTTCCTGCCCCTGCTAGTCGCCTACCTGGTGGTCCGGGCGGTTATCGGAATCGCCACCGACTCGGAGGCCGTGTACTTCGGGATTGGGATCGGCACCAAGGCCCTGATCGGTATGGCCCTAGTGGCCACGGCGGTCGTCGGACGACCGTTCCTGGCCCGGGTCTTCCCCTTGGCCGTCCCGCTGGCCGCCGAGACCGTCGCCCATCCCGTCTTCCGCCGCACCATGGGAAGGCTGACGGTGGCCCTGGGCGCCTACCAGCTCCTCACCTCCGCATGGGACATCTGGCTCTACAACCAGACCTCCCCCGACGGTTACGTGGCCATCCGGGCCCTGGTCGGCTGGCCGGTCGGATTCATCGTTTCCTGCCTCGGCCTCTGGTACGCCGACCGGGCCTTGCGGGCTGCCCCCGGCTTCCCAGGCCTACTGGACCTACTGGACCCAGAGGCCGGCGGAGACCGGGGATGAGCGTCAGCTGTCCCGCGCCCCTAGCCGGACTGCGCATCGTCGACCTGACCACCGGGCTGGCCGGGCCCTACTGCTCGAAGCTCCTGGTGGACGCCGGAGCCGAGGTGATCAAGGTCGAACCCCCCGGCGGCGACCCAATGCGCCGATGGTCAGCGTTCGGCGGGCCGATCCCCGGCGGCCGGGACAGCGCCTTCTTCGCCTTCCTCAACGCCGGGAAGCAGAGCCTGGTGGCCGACCTGTCGACCGACCCAGGCCGTCGACGGCTCCTCGGCCTCCTGGAAGAGGCTGACGTGCTTCTTGAGGACCTCGAACCCGGCGGACTGGAGGGGATCGGACTGGGATCGGAGGCCCTGGGGCGGTCGACCTCCCGGTTGGCCACCGTGTCGCTAACCACCTTCGGGGCGGACGGACCGTGGTCCGATCGCCCGGGCGACGAGTTCGTGCTCCAGGCCCTCGCCGGTTCCACCGACGCCCGAGGCCTGCCCGGCGAGACGCCCATCTCGGTGGGGGGCCGACTGGGTGACGTCCTCCTAGGGGCCATGGCCGCACCGCTGGCCGTGGCGGCGGCCCGCCTGGCCGCCGAGCGCCGCGGGCCGGTACGGATCGAGGTCTCGCAGTATGAGGCGATGATGCACGCCTTCCAGACCTATCGGACCATTCAGGCCGTGTTCGACCCCGGAGAGAACCTGGCCAGGTCGATCGACCTTCCATCCATAGAACCGGCGGCCGACGGCTGGGTCGGCTTCTGCCCCATAACCGGGCAGCAGTTCCGCGACTTCGTGACCCTGGTCGGCGACCCGGGCCTAGGTGGCGAAGAATTCTCGACATCGGAGAAGCGCATGGAACGCCGCCAGGAGTTCTCCGACCGGGTCCAGGCCTACACCGGGGTCCGTACCGTCGAGGAGATCGTCGAGGCGGCCAACGCACTGCGCATCCCTTGCGTGCCGGTGGGCCACGGACGGAGCGTTCTCGGCTTCGACCACCTCCTAGAACGCAAGGTGTTCCGTGACCACCCCGAAGGTTTCACGGCCCCGCGACCGCCGATCCTCTACGACGACCACGACCCGGGGCCGCCCCGCCCGGCACCAGCACTCGACCAACACCATGGGTGGACCGGCAAGCGGACCGAGCCGGAATCCACCGGTCGGCGGCTCCCACTGGAGGGGGTCCGCATTCTCGATTTCACTGCCTTTTGGGCCGGACCGTTCGCCACCAACCTGCTGCGCCTCCTGGGCGCCGAACTGGTCAAGGTCGAGTCGGTGCAGCGCCCGGACATGATGCGGTTCTCCAGCGTGGCCGGCCGGTCGCCGCTGTGGGAGTTCTCACCGGTCTTCCACGGGTCCAACGCCGGTAAGACGGCCATCACCCTCCGGCTCGACGACCCGGACGGTCATGCGTTGGCCGAACGCCTGGTCCAGTGGGCTGACGTCGTGGTGGAGAACTTCTCGCCTCGAGTCATGGACCAGCTCGGCCTGGGCTGGGATCGGATCAGCGAACTAAACCCCGGTGCGATCATGGTGCGGATGCCGGCCTTCGGGCTGGACGGGCCGTGGCGGAACCGAACGGGGTTCGCCATGACCATCGAGCAGGTCTCCGGTCTGGCCTGGTTGACCGGCCATTCCAATGGCCCACCCATCGTGCCCCGGGGGGTCTGTGACCCACTCGGCGGGGCCCACGCGGTAATGGGCACCCTGTGCGCGCTGGCCCAAAGGGAACACACCGGACGGGGTCAGATGGTCGAGGTGCCTCTGGTTGAAGTCGGGTTGAACGCCGCGGCCGAACAGGCTGTTGAATGGTCGGCCAACGGGCGGCTGCTGGAGCGGGCCGGCAACCGGTCGCCGGCCTCGGGGATACGCGGTGTCTACCCGGCCAGTGAGGACGACAGCTGGGTTGCCGTGTCGATCGGGCACGACGACGCCCGCTGGGCAGCTCTCTGCGGTGTTCTAGGCCGGCCCGAACTGGTGGCCGACGAACGCTTCGCCACTTCGACCGCCCGGGTCGAGAACCACGACGACGTTGATGCGGTGATCGGACAGTGGACCTCTATCCACTCAATGCATGAAGCGGCCGAGGCCCTGAGCGGAGCAGGGATCCCCGCCGCACCGACGGTCAACGCCTACCTGAGCGGCGATTCACCCCACCTCGAGGCCCGGGGTTACTTCCAGTCGGCCGACCATCCGGTCGCAGGCCGAGTGCCGTACCCGTCGGCACCGTTCCGCATCGACGGCCGCTACCTTCCCCTGGGCGGGCCCGCTCCGACGCTGGGCCAACACACCGAGGAGGTGCTGGGCGAACTGTTGGGCCTCGACGGCGAGGCGATCACCGACCTGGGGGCCCGGCAGGTCACCGGTCGGACGCCGGTGCGGGGTCCAAGAGGAGATGGGCCTCCCGGAGGCCGTAGACGAACGAGTTGGGCATCTCCGCCGGTTCGGTGCCAGGCGCCAACGTTAGGGACGAGAACCGGCGGACGAACTCCTCGAAGAACACCCGGATCTCCAAGCGGGCCAGGGAGGCCCCGAGGCTTAAGTGGGTGCCGTGACCGAAGCCCAGGTGGTGGTTGGGTTGTCGGCCCACGTCGTAGTCCTCGGGTCGGTCGAAGTGTGCCGGATCCCGGTTGGCCGACGAGTACATGAGCAACACCTGGTTCCCGGCGGGCACCGTCACCCCG
>JAKUSA010000130.1 GCA_022449565.1 Acidimicrobiales bacterium
CGAAGAGCACGAACCTCCACTTCGGGGAGATCGGGAGTATGCCGGGCACCCAGCCCCGGAAGACCCAGCGGAACACCTCGCCCCGGAGGACCAGCGAGTCGAAAAGGGAGAAGGCAGCACCGGAATATGCGGCGCCTTCAATGGTCCGGGCACTCAGGGAGACCACCAGAACCAGCCAGAAGAGGGCCGCGGTGGGTGAGAAGTTGTTCTGGTAGTTCACGTTCTCTTGGTGGATGGCCAACAAGGCACCGCCGAAACCGGCGATGGCCGCAGAAACGGCAAAAGCGGTGATCCGGGCCCGGACCGGTGAGATGCCGATCGACTCGGCAGCCATTTCACTGCCTCGAAGGGCGCGCAACACCCGGCCAGTGGTGCCCTCGCGCAGTTGGATCACCAACACGGAGACCACGGTGAAGGCCGCCACGGCCAGGACCAGGAACAGGCGATCGTCGGCAAAGTCCCATGGGCCGATAGTCGGTCGGGGAACCCGCGTTCCTTGGAAGAGCGAGGTTCCGCCGCCGCCGATCCAGGAGAACTTGACCATCACCGCGTCGAAGAAGAAGGCGAAGGCCAGCGTGGCGATGGCCAGCCAGACGCCGCCGAGTCGGAGGACGGGCAGCGACAGAACAGCGCCGACAGCAGCAGCCAGGGCGGCACCTACCAGGGCGGCGGCGAGCACCGACAGGTCGTACCGGTCGGCTAGTTGGAACACCGTGAAGGCACCCACCGCGGCGAAAGCCCCCTGACAGAGGGAAATCTGCCCGGCGAACCCGGTGATCACCGTGATGGAGAGGTAGATGATGGCCAGGATCACGGCCTGGGTGACAAGGAACAGCCAGCGGACATCCGCTCGGAGGAGAACGGTCGCTCCGACCGCGCAGAGGAAAGCAACGGAGAACACACGGGTGGCCAGGGTCAGACGCCGGTTCCGAGTCGAGGCGGCAAGAGCCGGGGGCGGCGGGTCGACCCCTCCCAGAGGGTCGACCACTTTGCGCTCCCTCCGGATCGCCGGCCAGCACACCAGCACGCCGAACAGGATCACAAAGGGCATCGACGGGGTCAGGTTCTCCTGGAAAGGCCGCAGCCACCCGTGGTCCATTGTCCAGCGGGGAAGGAACGTATTGAAAAGAGCGATGAAAACGCCCAGCCCGAGCCCGCCTAGGAGCGCGCCGGGAAGGCTGGCCAGGCGGCCGACGGCTGCCGCGGCGATGGCCACGATGACCAGGTGGAAGAAGTCCGGGGCCATGAGAGTGTTGAAACGGGGGGCGATCAGCACCCCGGCCATTCCGGCGAACAGGCTGGACAACGCCCATGCGAAGGCCGACACCCGGTCGGCGTTGATGCCGCTCAATTCGGTCATCCGCGGACTTTCCACCACGGCTCGCAGCGCTAATCCAAGTGAACTGAAGCGGAACATGGCACCGAGAGCGGCCATGCCGACCAGGGCCACCGCCATTTGGGCTAGTTCGTCCCGGCTGAGCGGGTAAATGCCGAATGGGTCGTAGAAGACCGACGAGCCACCGGGGATGATGCCCGTCGGAGTCCGTCCGGCTACCGCGGAAAATCCGGTCACCAACTCAAACAGGTTGGGCAGGGCCACGGTCAACCCGATAGCAACCACCAGTTTGGCCACCGCCGACGTGTTGCTCAGGTACCGGAATATCAGCCGCTCTAGGACAAGCCCGATGAGCGGGGCGAGGATGAATACCGCCAGTATCAGTGCCGGTACGACCTGCCATCCCCATTCGGTTCGGGCCTGGAAGTACATGGCCGCCGACACATAGGCCTGGGCACCGAAGGCCAGGTTGAAGACTCCTGATGTCTTGTAGGTGAGGACGAATCCGAGGGCGATCAGCGCGTAGACGCTGCCTGGTGGCGCACCCTGGAGAACCGCCCTGAGCAGATCCTCACCCGTGCTAGCGGCAAGGAGCACGGTCGGTGGGCGTCTGGATCAGCCGCCGAAGACGGTTTGGGTGGGCTCGGCCCAGTCGAGGGTGGTGTTGTCCCAGCAGAGCCAGGGCGTCGCCGGGTCGGCCACGGTTTCGAAGGCGCCTCCACTCATGCGAACCGGGGCAAAGCATTCGAGCGCGTAGTCGTTGGCCGCGTCTCCTTCCACCGGTGGGACGTGTTGTCGGCTCCAGTCGACCGGGACGATCAGTCCTCCCGCGTCGTAATCGGTTTGGCTGTTGAGAGCATCGATCGCCGACTGACGGTCGAAGACGGGTCCCGCGGAAAGGATGGCCGTATAGGCCTCGTCAGCGTTGATCCATCCGACCATCGCCAACTCTGAGAGTTCCCGGCCCAGCTCGGCCATGGTGTCGGTGAACGCCGTCTGCATGGCGTTGTCGGCATCGGCCTCGAAGGGCATGAACTGGGGGGTTACGAAGTCGCCGTCAAAAAGATCGCCGGCTTCGGCCACGAACGGATGGTTGTAGGTGTTGGGGTGGTAGAGCACCACGTCACCCATGCCCTGGCGGGCCAACTCCTGGGCCATGGTCTTCATGGCGTTGAGGTCCATGCAGGTGGAGATGAAGTCGACGCCCAACTCCTTCATCTGGGTCACCTCTGGGGCGATCCCGTTGGGGAGCCCGTAGCCCAGGCTGTCGTTGAAGTAGGCCATCTCGGCGCCAATGTCGGCCGAGTAGAGGTCGATCGAGTCGGCGACCGACTGGGCACAAACCTTCGAGTTCTCGCTGACCCCGTAACCCAGTGACGCCACTTTGGTGGCACCGGCGATCTTGACCGTGTAGGGCACCCCCCGTTGGGTGCAAGTGGCGCACATTGACGCGAAGTGTCCGAAGAGGTTGGTTCGGTTGGCTGATTCTGTGGCATGAATGTTCCACACGAAGTTGGGGATCCCACTGTCGTTCAGGTCCCCCCAGCCGCTGGCGATCAAGGTGGCGTTGAACACGCCGAAGACATTGTCGGCGGAGATGACCTCCAGGGCCCGAATCTGATTGCTGAACAGCTCATCGTCGAGCACCTCACTAACCCGCAGTTCTCGCCCGAACAGGCCGCCTTCGGCGTTCCGGAAAGCGAAGTACGCCTCAACGCCGTGGAGGTAGCAGTCCAGAATGCACGTCCCCAAGGGGTTGTTGGTTCGGATGCCGATGACCGCGAAGGCGATCTGGTCGTCGTCCACGCCGGGTACCCCTTCGACCGGTTCGAATGTGAAACGGGGAGGCAGAGGTCGAGGCGTGGTCGGCGCTGGGCCATCGCAGACGACGGCCTCGATCTCATCGCCTGTGCCAGGCGTCCCGTCCGGGCCGTAGGTGCTGGCCAGAACGCAGTTACCGCTGTACCACTTCCCGTTCCAGAAGAAGTTCACCGAGACTGCGTCCAGATAGTTCGACACGATCCCGTCTACGTCGGCGATCATCGGCCGCGTGCCGTCCAGACCCTCCGTGTCGCATTGAGCGAGGTCGAAGTCGTCGTAGGACCCGAGGCACGGGACCAGGTACACAGCCTCGCCCGGGCTCCAACCGGAACTGACGACCGTCCCAGTCCACGGATCACCGACCGCCTTACCAGGGGTGTAGCGCACCTCAACGCCAGAGGCGGCCCAGTCGGCAGCACCAATGGTGTCGGGCAGCGGACCGACGGTGGTGGTTGGGGCAGCCGTAGTGGCCGGGGCAGCCACTTCCTCGGCGCCGGTTGAGCCGATCACTCCGTCAACAAAGAAACTCATGCCCAGCATGGTCCCGTCGTCCATGGTCTCCCCAGCACCCAGGACCAGGTTGC
>JAKUSA010000131.1 GCA_022449565.1 Acidimicrobiales bacterium
CGCGAACAGAAGAAGGCCTACTCCTCCAACCCCGTTTGGAGCAAACCACCCAATCAGGATCACGGCGGCGCCGGTCAAATAGACCTTCTTTGCTCGTGATACGCGCTTTCCTTCACGCATGCCGACATTTTAGTGTGGGCCCGCAACCCAAGCAGCGGTCGAGCGAGGCTCCCGCAAGTTTTGGGTTTATGGGCAGGTCCTGGGGGGCGTACAACCAAAACCCCGACTAAACGCCGTCTATCTGCCGTCCCAACTCAACGGTGGCCCCTCGCACCCGGGCCATCCGCGCCGCCCGGTAGGGCCGCATCGTTGTCTGACCTGAGGAATGTCTGAGAACTGCCTGGGCGGTGGTGATGTCAGCACCGGTGGCCTCAAGCATCGTGGCGGTAAAGGCCCGTAGATCCTTCAACGTGAATGAAGGGATCTCCGGGTGGCGGTCCATGTGGTTTCTGAGACGTTTCGTCAAAGTGTCGGGGTTGATTGGTTTCTTATGAAGAGGATCTGAGGAGAACACATAGGCATCGGAAGGAACGTCCTCCCCAAGATCTGCTGCAACCTTCTCAAGACGTTCGTAGGTGTCTCTGAGCATTGCCACCAATCCCTTATCAATGGACAGGCCACCGTGGCCGTGCTGGCCGGTCTTGGTTGACGTCACAGAAGCGCCTTCCCCGGGGGTAACGGTGATGCCTTGGCTAATGGAGACGAGTCCCTTGTCGAGATCAACGTGCTCCCACCGAAGGCCGGCAATCTCATTGCGTCGCAGTCCGATGGTGGCAGCGAGCCGCACCACCAGGGCGATCTCCGAGTCTTGTTCCTGGAGGATCTCAAGGTGAGCCTGGACGGCTTCCATGCTTGGTGAACGTGGAGGCTCCGCACGCACCGTGGGGCACTCTGCGAGCTTGGCCGGGTTGGAGGAAACCATTCCTCTCTTCTCTCCCCATGTGAACGCTGATCGGATCAGCGCATGAATGAGACGCACCGAGGTCGCCTTGAGGCCCTTGGCGAGCAGAGCGTCGTAGAGGCGGGTGAGTTCATGGGAGTTGATGCCATCGGCCACCCGGTCACCCATCCCCGGTTGAACATGGCGCTGGTAGCGGCACTGTTCCCGATAGCGGCTTCCTGGCCCCCGTGGGCTTCCGCTTCTAGTCGGGGCGGAAAGAAACTGATCGATAAGAACATCAAGAGTGGTGTCAGATAGGGGAGTCAAACAGCGGCTGTGTTCGACTTTCAACTCTGCAAGAGCCAGTTCGGCATCCCGCCTTGAACCGTGGATAGTCCTGGAAGGCTGGCTGCGTTTCCCAGTGACAGGGTCCCGGCCTGCGCTGATCCTCACCAGATAGTGCCCCGGGCCTAGTTGTCGAACATGTCCATGCATGGCTCCGACCGTACCCACGAAGACGTATCGGACAACCTCCCCCAATTGGCCCAAGTGTGCATTCGGTGTGCATTGCGAACCCGGAACGCAAAGGACCGGCCGCCAAGGACCGGCCCTGACCTGCGGGTTTCTGGTACGCCCCCCGGGACTTGAACCCGGAACACTCGGATTAAGAGTCCGATGCTCTGCCAATTGAGCTAGAGGCGCTGGCGATGCCCGATCCTACCGGCGGCCGCCGAGGCGACGGGCCGGCATTCCGGGCCGATGGGGTGACCGAGGGGATTTGAACCCCCGACATCCTGGACCACAACCAGGTGCTCTAACCGAACTGAGCTACGGCCACCAGGGTTCGCCCATGATACGGCCCCGTCCGACACCCCGGCGCCCCTGTTTCGACCCAGGGCAGGAGCGTGCGAATATGCCGCCATGTGCCACCGCCCGACCGTGACGGAACGGCTCTCGGGGTTACCGTGACCGAGCGGATCGCCGTAGTGGGCGGCGGAATTGCCGGAGCCAGCGCCGCATATTTCCTCGTCGAGGCTGCCCCGGACAGCGAGGTGGTGCTCCTTGAGGCCGAGGAACACCTGGCCATGCACACCACCGGCCGATCGGCAGCTCTTCTGCTCGAAAACGACGGCACCCGGTCCATCCGTAGCCTGGTTCGGGCCAGCGTCGATTTCCTCCGCGGGCCACCCGAGGAACTCGTCGACGCACCGGTCGTCGTCCCTAGAGAGGTCATGCACGTGGGCGGCCCCGACCAGGGTGGGTCCATCGACCGGCTCCTGGCCGAGAACGCCTCGGGTGCCATCCCCACCATCGAGATCAGCGCGGACGAGGCCAGGTCCAGGTTCCCCGCACTGCGCCCCGAGGCCGTCGACCGGGTCGCCCTCGATACCGGAGCCGCTGACATCGACGTCCACGGCCTGCACCAGGCCTACCTACGGGGTCTGCGCCGGGCCGGCGGTCGGGTCGCGGCATCTCACCGAGTCGACGCAGCGGTTTCCGACGGGGACGGATGGCGTTTGGAAACAACAGGCGGCAACCTCACCGCCGACGTGCTCGTCAACACGGCTGGCGCCTGGGGCGACCTGGTGGCCCGACGAGCCGGTATGCCAACTGTCGGCCTCGAGCCGCGACGAAGGACCGCCTTCAACGTGACCGGTCCCGGCCCGGAGGTCGCCGGTTGGGCGATGGTGGCCGACGTAGACATGCGGTTTTACGTCAAGCCCGACGGCACCCAACTGCTTTGCTCACTGGCCGAGGAGAACCCGTCGGAACCATGCGACGCCCGGCCCGAGGAAACGGACGTGGCGTTGGCTATCGACCGCATCAACGCGGCGACCACCCTGGGGATCCGAGCGGTGAACTCGACATGGACCGGGCTACGAACCTTCGTCCCCGACCGATCGATGGTTATCGGCCCCGAGCCGGGACGCCCGTCGTTTGTCTGGTGCGTCGGTCAGGGCGGCACCGGGATCATGACCTCTCCCGGGGCGGGCCGCCTAGTGGCCGACCTGGTCCTGCGCGGCGAGCCGTCCGGCCACTTCGACGACACCGGTTTGGTGCTCGACGATGTTCTCCCGGACCGGTTCCGCAGCCCCACCTGAGATTCGACGGGTACTACCGTCGGACAACTCGTTCAACCCGCAAGGTTGCCAATGCCCCACCGGTTTCTCGCCGACGTCGTGATGGTCACCCACTTTGGCTACCTCGTGTACCTAGTCGTGGGCGGTTTCTTGGCGTGGCGTTGGCCGCGGGCCATCTACCCCCACCTGGTTGCCGTCGGCTGGGCCCTGGGGATCGTCTTCGTCGGCTTCCCCTGTCCGCTCACCAGCATCGAGCACAGGTTGCGACACGAGACGGGAGAGTTCGGGTTCATTGACCGCTACCTGGAGGAGATTGTCTACCCCGAGGAACTCACGACCGTCCTGCGCCTGGCGGTGGCCATCCTTGTCGCCGTCGCCTACTGGGGCTGGCTCCGCCGCCGGGGACCCCGCCTCAATCCGGTCTGAGAATCGGGCCAGCCTGCTCGGCCGACCAACGGGACAAAGGCCACTGGGAGCAGGTCCTCGACCTCTGTACCTTCCCCGGTACGGACAACCCGGACTAGACGCTGGTCGGATCGACGGCCACCCACCGGGACCACCAGCCGGCCGCCGACCTGCAACTGGGCAACCAGTGGTTCCGGGACAGACGGCGCAGCAGCCGCGACGGAAATCACGTCGAAGGGTGCCCGGTCGGGACAGCCGCGACTCCCGTCGGCCTGGATCACCTCGACCTGGCTGTACCCGAGAGCGTCCAGCCGACTTCGGGCCGTGGAAGCCAGACCAGGGTCACGCTCCACGGTGATAA
>JAKUSA010000132.1 GCA_022449565.1 Acidimicrobiales bacterium
GGCGGGGCGGACGGACGAACGCGGCCAGGTTCCCGAGGGCCATCGCCCCGCCGAGAGCTAGTAGCAGCCATTCGATCAGGTTCTCGCCCAGGAACACGGTGGGCGTTCGCTCAGGCGGCGCGGGCCAGGTTGGCGAATCGGGTGTAATGGGGAAGAAAGGCCAACCGGAGGGTCCCGGTCGGACCGTTACGGTGCTTGGCCACGATTATCTCGGCCGTACCCATGTCAGAGCTCTCAGCGTTGTAGACCTCGTCGCGGTAGATGAACACGACCAGGTCGGCGTCCTGTTCAATCGACCCGGATTCGCGTAGGTCGGACAGCATCGGACGTTTGTCCTGGCGGGTCTCCAACCCCCTTGAAAGCTGGGATACACCGATGACCGGGGTCTGGAGTTCGCGGGCCAGTAATTTGAGACCCCGGCTGATCTCGGACACCTCGACCTGTCGGCTCTCGGCCGCGGATCGGCCGGTCATCAACTGGATGTAGTCGACGACAATCACCCCGAGCTTGCCCACCCTGCTCTTGAGGCGACGCGACTTGGCTCTAATCTCCATCACCGAGGTGGCTGGGTTGTCGTCAATCCAGATGGGGGCCTCGGCCAGCTTTCCGACACCGTGGTTGATGCGGGACCAGTCCTCCTCGGTGAGTTGACCATTGCGGATGCGCTTGGAGTCCACCCGGGCCTCAGCACAAAGGATCCGCTGGCTTAACTCAAGTTGGCTCATCTCCAGCGAGAAAAGAAGAGCGGGGAGGTCCTCTTCAACCGCTACGTGACTTGCCAAACCCAGCGCGAAGGAGGTCTTGCCCATAGCGGGGCGGGCACCGACGATGACCAGAGAGTCCTCCTGGAGCCCCGAGGTGATCTCGTCGAGTTCGTCGAAGCCGGTCGAAGTACCGGTGATCTTGTTGCCCCGACTGTAAAGCTCCTCAAGTCGATCAAGGTTGGCGTTGAGAAGGTCGCTCATGACGCCCATCGAGTCGGCGACCCGACCCTGGCCGACCTGGAAGACGAGGCTCTCGGCCTCGTCGACGGCCTTAACGACATCATCGGGCCGCCCATAGCCGATCTCGGCGATCTCGTTGGCGGCGCCGATCAGGCTCCGGAGAGTTGCGTGCTCCTGGATGATCCGGGCGTACTTCGCCGCCGAGGAGGTGGCCGGCGTAGTGGCCTGAAGTTCGAGAAGGGTGCCGGGACCACCGATGGCATCCAATAGGTCGGCTCGGTCAAGTGCCTCGGCCACTGTGACCGGGTCAGCCGGTTCCCCTGCCGCGTAGAGGCCGCAGACGGCATCGAAGACGTGAGCGTGTGAGGGCTTGTAGAAGTGTTCGGCCCGGACTACCTCAAGGGCGTCGGCGATGGCGTCACGGGTGAGGAGCATGGCGCCGAGCAACGACGCCTCGGCTTCGATGTTGTGCGGCGGCACCCTCGGTTCGAGGCCCTTCCGACTCCTAGGCCCGGTTCGGGGACCAGGGTCGGACGGGTCGGGCCAGTCGGCGCCGGGTACGTTCACCGCTCGGTTCCCAAATCATGGCTACTCATCGTCCTTGATCCTGCCTGAACTGACCTGTGCATCACTAGAGGAAAACCCGACCAATACGGGGGAAAACCACCCCATTGATGGGGGATCAAATTGGGGAACGGGTTGTGGACGATCGCCTCCTTCTGGGGACGACCGTCGTCGTTCACCGATTCACTCCTCCGCCTGCACTTCAACGCTGACCTGAAGGTCGACCTCGGGGTGGAGTTGCACGATGAAGCTGTGAGTTCCGAGGTCCTTTACCGGGTCACCGGAAATCTGTCTACGATCAACCTCGAGACCGAACTGGTCGACCAGTGCGGAAGCCACTTCGACCACCCCCACCGAGCCGAACAGGCGACCCTCCTCCGACGCCTTGGCCGTCACCTGCAGCACCAGTCCTTCCAGGCGAGCTGCGGCCTCTTCGGCGTCGGACTTGTCGGCTGCGGTCTGCAGGGCCCGTTTGCGCTGCATGGCCTCGGCCTGGTCGGCCATGCCCGAGCCAGCCTTAACGGCCAGGCCCTGGGGTACGAGATAGTTACGGGCGTACCCACGGGCCACCTCGACCAAGTCTCCGGTACGTCCCAGGCCCTCAATGTCGGTTCGCAGGAGGACCTTCACCCTTGGACATCCTCGTCGGAGGAGGTGGGGTCCTCCGCATCGGGGGCTGTGGCGGCATCCTCGGCTTCCCCATCCGTGGCCTCCACCTCGACTTCCCCGCCTGTGACTTCGTCGGTCGTGACCTCGGCCACTTCTGTCGGTTCGACAGCGTCGGGCTCCACAGCCTCCTCTTCGGACAGCGTCTCGTCGAGCTCTACGGTCTCCTCTTCGGACAGCAGCCCGTCAGGTTCACCTTTTTCACCGGAGCTGCCCGGTGGTGGTGCTGTGGGAAGTGGCGGCGGACCGGCAGCCCGGGCACCCCGCTCGCCGCGTCGCTCCCGTCGCTGTGTGGTGAGCCTCTGGGTGTAGGGAAGAAGCGCCATTTCGCGTGCGTTCTTGACCGCACGGGCCACCGTCCGTTGCTGCTTCGCGTCGTTCCCGCTGTTGAACCGAGGCTTGAGCTTGGCCCGATCGGACACGAACTTTTTGAGCAGCCCAACGTCCTTGTAGTCGACGTAGTCGATTTTCGCGATGGTTAGGGGGCTGATCTTCTTTCGTCTCGGACGACCGGACCGCTCGCGCGTCGGGCGGCGGGGCTTCATTGCTCGGCGGGCCATCAGAACGGTTCCTCGTCAGTCGGGAATGGCTCTCCGGAGCCTCCTGTAGACCCACCCGGAGCCGGGCCCGAGGAACCGCCGAGGCCACCACCAGAGCCGCCATCAGCACGGCGATCGGTCTTGGTCACCTCGGCGGTGGCCCAACGGAGGCTCGGGGAAACCTCATCGGCCACTATCTGGACGGCTGAGCGCTTTTCACCGTTCTCGCTCTCCCAGGAGCGGTAGTCAAGCCGGCCATAGATAACAACACGACTGCCCTTGCTGATTGACTCGGCCACGTTCTCGGCCAGTTCGCGCCAGCAAGTGACGTCGAAAAAATGAGCCTTTTCTTCACCACCCTGGCTGCTTCGCTGGTTCCAGGCGACACCGAAACTTGTCACTGGGATACCACTCGGAATGAAGCGAAGTTCGGGGTCGCGGGTGACGTTCCCGACGATGACAACGTTGTTATCAAATGCCATGTTTCTCTCCGTTGGTTAACCGGCTTCTGCCGGTACGACGTCTCCGAGGAGACCGCGGCGTGCGGCCTCCTCCTCGGGAAGTCGAAGGATCTTGTGGCGGACGATTTCACTGCGGTCCGCTAGGCGGAGGATGCGGTCCGTGGAAGCTACGTCGCGTGCCTCGGTTACCACCTCCAGAACGACATAGCAGCCCTCCCACTTGGGGTTAATGCGGTAGGCGAACCGGCGACGGCCCCAGGGCGCGGTGTCGACCAGCGAGGCGATCCGGCCGCCTTCAGCTTCGATGGTGCCGGTGATCTTCGCCAACTGCCCGGAGACGGCTTCCTCGTCGAGGTCGCTGTCGAAAATGATCATCAACTCGTAGGCCCGCATGGCAGGCACTCACCTCCTCTGGATCCGGGAGCGGCACACGGGCCAACCGGAGCCCCGGGTGGGGCAGGGGGAACAGGATTTGCCGACCCCTTCCGGGAGCAATGAGAGGCTAGCGGCGGCGGCGGCGGCGGAT
>JAKUSA010000133.1 GCA_022449565.1 Acidimicrobiales bacterium
CCGCGGCACCTCCACGGGGTTCGACACCGACCAACTCGGCGTCCGAGTCAATGAACCCGGAGAAGATCCCGATGGCGTTCGAACCTCCACCCACGCAGGCACAGACCACGTCGGGTACCCGACCCAGCAGCGCTTCAGATTGCACCCGAGCCTCCTGGCCCATCACCTCCTGGAACGTGCGCACCATCCAGGGGTATGGGTGGGGTCCCATTACCGACCCCAAGCAGTAGTGGGTGTCAGCTACGGTCGCCACCCAGTCCCTCATGGCGTCGTTGACTGCGTCCTTGAGGGTGCGACTCCCCGATAGCACGGTCCTTACCTCCGACCCCAGTAGTCGCATCCGAAAGACGTTGAGTTCTTGCCGAGCGATATCAACTTCACCCATGTAAACGCAGCACTCCATACCGAGGAGAGCTGCTGCGGTAGCGGTGGCCACCCCGTGCTGGCCGGCGCCGGTCTCGGCCACCAGGCGGGTCTTTCCCATCCGCCGGGCCAACAGGGCCTGCCCGAGTACGTTGTTGATCTTGTGGGATCCGGTGTGATTCAGGTCCTCGCGTTTGAGTAGGAGTCGGCAACCAAGTTCCGCGGACAGGTTCGGGCACTCGGTCAGGGGTGAGGGTCGACCCGCGTAGTCGGCGAGTAGGCCATCCAACTCGCTTCGGAACTCTTGGTCGGCCCACGCCTCCCGGAAGGCCAACTCCAACTCCTGGCAGGCCGGTACAAGGGTCTCGGGGACATACCGGCCGCCGAATTCACCGAACCGTCCCTCGGGCGTCGGCTCCCCGAGGATCACGTTTCGTCCTCCCAGTTGAAAGGTCGTTGCCCAGTGTGTTGGTCGACGTCGATCGAGTCCGGCACGACGGCCCTAGCGGCTTCAATAAAGGCCCGCATGAGGCGCGGATCCTTGAGGCCCGGTTTCCTCTCGACCCCGCTGGATACGTCAACCCCGAACGGATGAAGCAGTTGGATGGCCTGGCCAACGTTTCCCGGATCCAGGCCCCCGGCTAGGACCACGCTCCGGTTCGGCGGGATCTCCGCGGCCCGGGCCCAGTCGAACACCTGTCCGGAACCCGGTTCCTGGGAGTCGAGCAGCAGGAGGTCGGCGCCGAATTCATCGAACCTCTCCAGATCAGACGAACCCACCGGCAACGCCCGAATGGTGACCGGAACACGCTCAGCCACCCAACGACAGTCTTCAGGGCTTTCGTGACCGTGTAACTGGGCGGCCCGTAGGCCAATCCCATTGACCGTTTTCACTACCTGCTCCCGGCCTTGGTCGCGGAAGACGCCGACTGTCATCATTTCGTGCGGAAGTTGGCGCACTATGTCCTCCACCACCGGGGCGGCCACCTGCCGTCCGGACGGGGCGAAGACGAACCCCACGCCGTCCGCCCCCAGGGCCGTGGCCAGGAGCGCGTCCTCGGCGCAGGTGATTCCACAGATCTTCACGAACATCGTCTCGACGCTAGTCCGGGTCCCCGGCCGTCCGGCCCCCCACCGGTTGAGACAGGGCCCGTACAGCGGCTGCTCGGTCCCCAGCGGTGACCAGTGACTCCCCCACCAGAAGGGCGTGATAGCCGGCCTGCCTGAGCGCCATGGCGGCCGTTTCGTCTTTGATACCTGATTCGGCGACCCTGACCACTCCCTCCGGCATCAGGGGGACCATTCGAGCGGCTCGCCCTGGATCCACTTCGAAGGTGATCAGGTCCCGTTGGTTGACCCCCACCAGGGA
Organism: Acidimicrobiales bacterium; assembly: GCA_022449565.1. GTDB lineage: Bacteria > Actinomycetota > Acidimicrobiia > Acidimicrobiales > MedAcidi-G1 > JAKUSA01. The sequence continues at coordinate 1,733 of JAKUSA010000133.1, forward strand.
CGCCCCTACGGCCAGGGCACGTTCCAACTCCGCCTCGTCATGGACCTCCACCAGCGTGTCCATCCCCAGCTCGGCCGACAGCGTATGGAAGTCGGCCATCTCCCGGTCGTCCAGAGCGGCGACGATCAGCAATACGGCGTCGGCCCCCATGATGCGGGCGTCGCAAACGTCACGAGCATCGACGGTGAAGTCTTTCCGGAGGACAGGGAGATCTACGGCCAACCGGGCTGCCCGTAGATCTCCAGCCGAACCACCGAAGAACGACTCGTCGGTAAGCACCGACAGGCACGCGGCGCCACCGGTCGCGTACTGGACGGCGACTACGGCCGGGTCCAAACCTGTGTCAAGGTCACCCCGGGACGGAGAGCGCCTCTTAACCTCGGCTATCACCGCAATCTCATCGGGCGTTCCTCCGACCAGCGCCTGGATGAACCCGCGTGGATCCTCGCCGCTGCGGGCGGAATCGAGGAGGTCCTCCAGCGAGCGCCCGTCCAGGCTGGCGGTCTCCCGGTGGGCGGCCAGGATCCGGTCCAGGTAAGTGGTCACGCCGGGAGGCTAACCACCCGCTGGGCGTCGGATCATGCCGAAATGAGCGATCGAAAAGTGGATCGGGATCTCCTTCTATCGGGGGGAGGCGACAACTCTCTTCAGCATCCTGGACTGGTGACCCCTATGGAGTCCATCCCCTCAATCAGCCAGCAGGGCCACTTCGTCTCGGCCCTCGGCCCAACGGACTAGGGCCTCACAGGGCAGGGTCACGGCGCGCTTCACGTAGGCGAGGGCGACAAAACCGGAGTCGGCGGCGGCCACACTTGTCAGACGTCCGACTTGTACATCCTCTAGTTCCAGGTTGCTGCCGACAGGAGGGAGTTGGGCCTCGCCCTCAAGCCGACCCTCCAGCCGCACAAGCCTCGTCGGGGTGGCGGCTGAGCGGCTGTCGATACGGGCCACTAGCTCCTGTCCGGTGAAGCAGCCCTTGGTGAAGCTCACCGACCGATCGACCACTCCGGTGGCAGCGGGAATTGTCTTTTCGTCCAGTTCGGCACCCATAGCCGGAATTCCCGCCATGATCCGGCGACGCTCCCACTCCGACTCCTCGGATACCGCTAGGCCGGATGGAGGATCCACCGAGGGGCCTAACAGGTCCACCGCCACTAGCGAAGGCCAGTCGAGGGGAATGGCCAGACCCCCTGCGGGAGCCTGAGGGTCAGTCCCGACGACGGTGAGCATCTGCCAATCCAGCGGTTCCACGTCGCAGCGGGTCCGGACCATGAACCTCTGGAGTCTTGCTACGAGCTTCCCGGCGAAGCCATCGTCCAGATCGAGGATGAACTCGTCGGCACTGCGTCGACTCACCCGCAACCACGCATCGACCTTTCCGTTGGGCGCCAGCACAAATGACCATGCCGACCGACCCTCTGCCAGTCCCGCCACCTCCTGGCTCAACTGTCCCTGCAGGTAGTCCTCGGCGTCCGGTCCTGCCACCACCACGGCGTCCCGTAGACGACGGAAAGCCATCCCGGTCATCTAAATCCGTTCCGTTGGGCGGTCATTCGTCGGGCGGCCGGGATGGCCACCAGCAGAGCCCTCGCCTTGTTCTCACACTCGAGGTGTTCCAGTTCGGGAACGCTATCGGCGACGATGCCGGCACCAGCTTGCACCGACGCCAATCCGTCCTTTACCAGCATGGTCCGAATAGTGATGGCCGTGTCCACGTTGCCAGAGAAGTCGAAGTAGCCGACCACGCCGGCGTAGGGCCCCCGCTTCACCGGTTCTAGTTCGTCGATGATCTCCATGGCCCTCACCTTCGGCGCCCCGGATACCGTCCCGGCCGGAAGAGTGGCCCGCAATACGTCGATTGACGTTGTCCCTTCCGTCAACTCGCCTGACACCTTTCTGTTCAGGTGCATCACGTTGCTATATCGCTCGAGCGTCATAAGTTCGTCAACCCTCTCGGTACCGAAG
>JAKUSA010000134.1 GCA_022449565.1 Acidimicrobiales bacterium
CCTCCGGTGCCACCGTGGCGCGATATGAGGGCGCCGAGCATGGCTTCGTTCACGATCCGAGCCGTCCGGCCCGCCGGGCCGATGCTGCCGCCGACGCCTGGGAGCGAGTAGTCGGGTGGCTGTCGGCCTGAGGGCGAACCTCACCGGGTCCGGGAACCGTGGGGTTCCGCTCACCGAGCCCGGAGTGTCAACTGCTCCCGGTTAGTGATCCGGTAGGAGCGCCCGACCTGGTTCAGCCATCCCAGGCGGATAAACGATGCGATGGCTTTATTCACGCGTTCCCGCGAGGCCCCGACCATGCCGGCCAGTTCCTCCTGGGTCACGGGGAGGAGGAACTCATCGTCGCCTCGAGCCAGGTCCAGCAGGCGCTTCGCCGTGCGCCCGGTGACGTCAAGGAACACCGAATCGGCGAGAGCCTGGTCCGTGTTGCGGAGGCGGCTCGTCAGCACGTCGACGACCCGCCACAGCAAGGCGGGGTCGGCTTCGTAGAGAGCCCGAACTGGCCGGTAGGGCACCTCGGTGACTACCGACCCCTCCAGGGCTCGCGCTCCAGCGGAGCGTCCACGGTCGTCGAACAGACCCATCTCGCCGAACAGATCGCCCGCTTCCATCAGGGCTACCACGGATTCCCGGCCCAGGAAATTCTGGTTGGCGATCGCGATTCGGCCCGACTCCACCACATAGAGGGCGTCCGGGGGATCACCTTCGGCGAACAGCACGTCGCCGCGGCGCAGCCGGCGCTGGAGGGAGGCGTCGGTGATCGCCTTGAGGGAGGCATCGTCGAGATCGGCGAACAAGAGGGTCTCACGGAACAGGGTGGTGTCAGCCATGGCGACTGGCCATGCTAATGACATGCTGTCTGGAGGACGAGGCACGTATGAGGTCAGTCGCCGGTGACGGTCGCCGGGCCCAGGCCAATGTGGGGAGAACGATGAGTGTGTGGACGATCGTCGTCGCGGCTGGCCGGGGCGACCGGTTTGGTGGCGACAAGCAGGTGGCCGACCTGTCGGGTCGGCCGGTGCTGGCCCGTTCGGTATCCACCGCAGCGGAGGTGTCCGATGGGGTCGTGGTGGTGGCCGCCCCCGACAGACGCGCCGCAGTGGCTGACCTACTGGTGGGCATCGAAGGTGTGGTGGAGGTAGTCGCAGGTGGTTCCACCCGCGCCTCCTCGGTCCGGGCCGGTTTGGCAGCGGTGCCCGACGAGGCGACCGTGGTACTTGTTCACGACGGGGCCCGACCCCTGGCCTCGGTCGACCTGTTCCGACGGGTGGCCTCCGGGGTGGGAGAAGGTGTCGACGCGGTGGTGCCGGGTGTGGCGGTGAGCGACTCCCTGCGGGCGGTAACCGGCGGGGCACTGGATCGGGAGGAGGTGATCGCCGTGCAGACCCCGCAGGCCTTCAGTGCCTGGGCCCTGCGCGATGCGCACCGTTTGGGCGGTGAGGCCTCCGATGATGCAAGCCTGGTCGAGGCAGCCGGTGGCACAGTGGCGGTCGTGGAAGGCGAGGCCACCAACGCGAAGATTACCGTTCCTCTTGATTTGGTCGTGGCCGAGCTGTCGCTGGGGTCAGTCCGTCCCGACCACGGCGGGGGGATGGTGGTCGGTGGATGACCTGCGCGTCGGGCATGGGTTCGACGTCCACCCGATTGGTGAGGACCAGGAGCGTCCGCTCGTACTAGGAGGCGTGCAGTTTGACGGCCCGGGCCTGGTCGGGCACAGCGATGCCGATGTGGTGGCCCACGCCTGTGCCGATGCTCTACTCGGGGCGGCGGGGCGGGGCGACCTGGGTGAGCGTTTCCCGGACACTGATCCCTCCCTGGCCGGTGCCGACAGTCTTTCCCTACTTGCTGATGTGGTAGCCGACCTGGGCGCCGACGGCTGGGAGGTCTGCAACGTAGATTGCACCGTGGTTCTCGAGGAACCCCGTCTGGCTCCCCATCGGGAGGAGATGCAACGTCGACTCGGTGAGGTGGTCGGTGCCCCGGTGGGTGTCCGGGGTCGGCGGGCTGAGAGCCTGGGGCCGGTGGGTCGGGGCGAGGCCGTGGTCTGTCTGGCCGTGGCCTTGATCCGACGGCGGTGAGCCGTGGGCGCCGGGGCGGCCGACCTCCCCAGCGGCGGGGTCGGGGCCAGCGGGGGACCACGCCGGTACGTTCCGGCGGAGGGCGGGCGAAGGGCCTGGGCGGCGACCAGGTGGAAGGTCGCCATGCCGTGCGGGAACTGCTGGTGGCTGGTACCCGCAGTGTCCGGGAGGTAGTTCTGGCCGGGGACCTGGACCCGGCACCCATACTGGACGACATCATCGACTTGGCTGATGAGGCCCGGGTGTCGATCCGCGAACTAACCCGCTCCCGATTCGAGTCGATGGCCCGTACCGAGTCCCCGCAGGGGGTTCTGGCCCTCGCCGCGCCACTTCTCGACCATGACCTTGACGACCTGCTGGTAACTGATGCCTCAGGTCGCCGGCCGTTCCTGCTGGTGCTCGACGGTGTGACCGACCCTGGGAACCTAGGGGCCATGTTGCGTTCGGCCGAGTGCGCCGGGGTGACCGGCGTGGTCCTTCCGCGCCACCGGTCCGCCCGGGTGACGGCCACGGTGGCTAAGGCGGCCGCCGGGGCGATCGAGCACCTCCGCCTGGCGGGCGTTACCGGTGTGCCGTCGGCGCTCGGCCGCTTATCGTCGGCAGGGGTTTGGTCGGTGGGACTCGACGCCGGAGGGTCGATTCCCATCCACGACCTTGCGGTGGCCGACCAGCCACTGGCCCTTGTGTTGGGATCGGAGGGCCGGGGCCTGTCCCGCTTGGTCCGGGAGCGCTGTGATGCCCTTGTCCACATTCCTCTCTTCGGAATCCTGGGATCGCTGAATGTGGGTGCCGCGGCCGCTGTAGCACTCTTCGAGGTGGCTCGTCGTCGGGGACCGGCCGGCTGAGGTGCGGTTGGGCCGGCTGAGCCCGAGGTCGGAATCGAACCGACGACCTGGCGCTTACAAGGCGCCTGCTCTGGCCAACTGAGCTACTCGGGCGTTCCCTGATCGTAGGGTGTGCTCGTCCTCCTGGGGTGGGGGGTACTTGAACGGGGTCACTGGTCGGAGGATGATTGGTCGTGGCCCTGACCGACCGAGACCGGAAGATCCTCGATCTTGAGCGGGCCTGGTGGACCGAGGCGGAGCCCAAGGACGCCCAGATTCGTGAGCGGTTCGAGCTGTCCACCACCCGGTACCATCAGTTGCTGGCCGAGTTGCTCGACGACGAGGAGGCTCTGTCCTATGACCCCCTGGTCGTGCGCCGTCTCCGCCGGCAGCGTGACCGCCGCCGCCGGGCCCGTCTTGAACCTCGGGTCGTCGAGGACGACGGCGCTCCATGACGGTCACCGGTCGTGTCGGTGGAGGTGGGCTGGGGCCGAGCAACACAGCGGCCGCTCCCCGGGCCCTGCTGCTGATCGCCGTCGCTGTCATCCTCGGGCTGGTCCTGCTCTGGAAGGGCCTCGATACCACTCCGGGGATCACCGTCTCGCCGGAGGCCACTGACGACGGTTCGGCCGAGTCGGTGGGCATGGTGGAGGAGGGGCAGGCCGATCTGCCGGTGGCGGATGAGCCGGTGGCTACGACCATTCCGGCTCAGACGACCACGACCACCACCACAGCTGCCCCGGCGCCGACCCGGCCACCTATTGAGGTACGGGTGCTGGTTGCT
>JAKUSA010000135.1 GCA_022449565.1 Acidimicrobiales bacterium
GGCGGGCGGCTTTCCGAGGCGCTGGACGCCGGGACGTCGAGTCGTTGAACGGCTCACCGCGACCCGGCCCGATGGGGAAGGTCGATGGTGGCTCTCAACAAGCCCTCCCGGCCGGTCGGCCGCTGGTTCAGAGGATCGGTTCCGGATCGTAGGCGGCGGCCTCGGGGCGTGCCGCGACCACCTCAGCAATGCGTTCGGTAACCGCCTGGACCTGAGCCGGGGCGTTGCCGACCAGCGCCGACCGATCGGCCACCAGGTCGTCGAGCACCGGACGGTCGAGGGGTATGCGCTCGTCACCGGCTAGGCGGTCCAAAAGGCCCGGGACGCCCGGGCTGGCATCGCGCCGAGCCTGGGCTGCCTCGGTGGCATGCTCGCTGATGATCCCGTGGGCGGTCTCGCGACCCATGCCAGCCCTGACCAGGGCGACCAGGATCCGGGTGGTAGCCAGGAAGGGCAGGTACTCCTCCAACTCCCGTTCGGCCATCACCGGATAGGCCTCGAATCCGTCGAGCACGGTCAGAAACGCCTGGAACAGACCGTCGACAGCCATGAAGGCGTCGGGCAGGGCGATCCGGCGGACCACCGAACAGGAGACGTCGCCTTCGTTCCACTGGTCGCCGACCAGTCCGCCGACCATGGCCAAGTGACCGCGTAGGACAAGGGCCAACCCGTTGATCCGTTCGCAAGTGCGGGCGTTGTTCTTGTGGGGCATGGCCGACGATCCAACCTGCTCAGGTAGAGAGCCTTCGGTGACGAGGTCGTGCCCAGCCATGAGCCTGATGGTCCGGGCCAGGTTGGCTGGAGCGCCGGCGGCCTGGACGAGCGCGGCGACCACGTCGAAGTCCAGGGAGCGGGGGTAGACCTGTCCGACCGAGTCCAGGGTCCGGTCGAAGCCCAGACTTTTGGCGACCAGGCGCTCCAGGTGCTCTACCTTCCCGGCGTCCCCGTCGAAGAGGTCCAGTTGGTCCTGCTGAGTGCCGACCGGCCCCTTGAGCCCCCGAAGGGGGTAGTGCTCTTCCAGGTCGGCGACTCGCCGGTGGGCGATCAGGAGTTCCTCGGCCGCCGTGACGAACCGCTTCCCCAGGGTGGTGGGCTGGGCCACCACGTTGTGGGTCCGGCCGGCAATCACCAACGGCGAATACTCGGCCGCCAGGCGGGCCAGCCGGGCCAAGGAGGCCACCATCCTGTCCAGGATTACCTCGAGACTGCGCCGGATCTGGAGTTGTTCGACATTTTCGGTGAGGTCGCGCGACGTCATTCCCTTGTGGACCTGTTCATGGCCAGCCAAGGCGCAGAATTCCTCCAACCGGGCCTTCACGTCGTGACGGGTGGTCTCCTCCCGAGCCCGGATGGAAGCCAGGTCAATCTGGTCGATTACCGCCCGATAGTCGGCGATCACCGAATCGTCGACTTCGAGGCCGAGGTCCCGCTGGGCTTCGAGCACGGTGACCCATAGTTGACGTTCCAGCACAACCCGGGCTTCGGGCGACCAGATCTCGACCATCGGCCGGCTGGCGTAGCGGGCGGCGAGAACGTTGTCCACCGGTCCGGCCCTCCCTCAGCGGGAGGCCATCTCCTCCCGGTAGGTGGCCAGGGCCCCGGCCAGGGCCGGGTCGGTGACGGAGAGCATCTGAACGGCCAGCAACGCGGCGTTTACGGCACCATCGACGGCCACGGTGGCCACAGGAATCCCCCGGGGCATCTGCACGGTGGCCAGTAGGGCGTCAAGGCCGTCCAGCGCGCCGCCGGAGAGAGGCACTCCTATGACCGGCAGGGTGGTGCGGGCGGCTACCGCACCGGCCAGATGGGCGGCCATCCCGGCACCGCAGATGATGGACGAGTAGCCGTCGGCGCGGGCCGCGGTGGCGAACTCGGCCACCCGCTGGGGGGTGCGATGGGCCGACATCACTCGGACGTCAGCTTCCACGCCGAAGCGTTCAAGAATCTCGACCGCCGGAGCCATCCGGTCACCGTCGTTAGGCGACCCCATGAGGATCGCCACCTTGTGGGTCATCTTGACCTCCCTGAAGTGGTGTCTAGTCGCTGGCGCCGGTCGGGTGGGCGGCAATGTCGACCCGATGGTGCATTCCGGGCCACGAGATCTTTTCCACTCCGGCGTAGGCCCGATCCCGGGCTTCTGCCAGTGTGGCCCCCTTTCCTGTGACGGCGAGCACCCTTCCGCCCGCGGTGACCAGGTGGTCGCCGGACCGGTCGACTCCGGAGTAGAACACGGTGACGTGCTCGGAGTCGGAGGCGGCCTCCGCTCCGTCGATGGCGTCGCCGGTACACGGCGACGCCGGGTACCCCTCGGTGGCGCACACCACAGTGACCGCCGCATCGTCGTCGAAAGCGGGGGGGTCGCCGAGCGTTCCGGCGGCCGCGGCGGCTAAGAGGTCGGCCAGGTCGTCGACCATCCGGGGAAGCACCACCTGGGTCTCGGGGTCGCCGAACCGTACGTTGTACTCCAGCACCCGGGGACCGCCGGGGGTGAGCATGAGCCCGCAGTAGAGGACGCCCCGGTAGTCAATACCCCGGGACTGCAGGGCGGCCAGGGTGGGGAGGACGGCCTCCTCCATGAGGTCGTCGACCAGCCGTTCCGTAGCCACTGGCACGGGCGAGTAGGCCCCCATCCCGCCGGTGTTGGGTCCCGAGTCCCCGTCGCCCAATCGCTTGAAATCCTGGGCGGGAGCGAGTGGCACCGCGGTCGTACCGTCACAGACGGCCAGCACCGACAGTTCCGGGCCGGTCAGGCCCTGCTCGATCACCACGCGGCGGCCCGCGTCGCCAAAGGCGTCCCCCGACAGGTAGGCGGCCACTGCCGCGTCCGCCTCTTCCCGGTCGCCGGTGACCAGAACCCCCTTGCCGGCGGCCAGGCCATCAGTCTTGACCACGAATAGACCGTCCAGCCGGTCCAGAAAGGCCCGGGCAGCAGCCCGGTCGGTAAATGCCCCGTACCGGGCGGTGGGCACTCCGGCCTCAACCAGGACCTCCTTCATCCAGGCCTTCGACCCCTCCAGTCGGGCACCGTCGGTACCGGGGCCAAAGACCAGGCGCCCCCGGTGGCGGAGCCGGTCGGCCAAGCCATCCACTAGTGGTGCTTCGGGCCCGATGACGAACAAGTCGGCCTCGATCTCCTCGGGTGGTTCGGACACGGATTCGGGGATGCCCGGGTTACCGGGGGTAACCACCACCTCGGCGCTCCGGCCGAGGACCTGGGCCAGTGCGTGCTCGCGACCCCCGGAACCCACCACACAGACCCTCACCGAAGAACTTCCACTACTCAATCGTGGCGGCGGAGGACCTGTTGCCGGCCCGGGCCGACGCCGACCATGTTGACGGGCACGCCGACCTGTTCTTCAACGAAGGCCAGATAGGCCTCCGCTCGGGCCGGGAGATCGTCCCGGTGGGTCGCACCGGTGAGATCCGACTCCCAGCCCGGGAGTTCCTCATAGATAGGGGTGGCCCGGTGAAGCACCGACTGGTGGTAGGGCATCCACTCGTGACGTTCGCCATCGTCGTCGTAGGCCACACAGATCTTCAGTGTGTCCAAGGCATCGAGGACGTCGAGCTTGGCAATGGCCAGCTCGGTAAGTGAGTTGACCCGGACCGCGTACCTAAGCATCACCGTGTCAAGCCAGCCGACCCGGCGTCGTCGTCCTGTGTTGGTGCCGAACTCGTCCCCCAC
>JAKUSA010000136.1 GCA_022449565.1 Acidimicrobiales bacterium
CAAGAGCCAACGGCGACCGGACGGTCGACCTGCGTCCTCCGTGACGCCGTAGGACACCCGGAGAAGCCAGCGCCGCGGTCACAGGCGCTCCACTACCCGTAGTCGTGCGCTCTTGGCCCGCGAGTTGGCCTCCACATCCACGGTCGACGGGCGTACACTGCGCCGTCGTGCCATGGCCGTGGGCTGCGCGCCACAGGCGCAGGGAAGTCGCGGCGGACAGGTGCATCCTCCAGTGGCCGCGTGGCTAAACCGGTCCTTCACAAGCCGGTCCTCCCCCGAGTGGTAGGAAAGGACCGCTCCCCGTCCACCGGGCACCAGTCGATCTATCGCCTCGTCGAGGGCGCCCGCCAGCCGGTCCAATTCACGGTTCACCTCGATCCGGATGGCCTGGAAGGTTCGCTTGGCCGGGTGGCCGCCCGTTCGCCGTACCGCCGCGGGGATGGCCGATCGGACGATCTCGGCCAGTTCCAGCGTGTTGCTGATCGGTCGTCTCGCCACCACGGCTCGAGCGATGCGGTGGGCGAACCGCTCGTCGGCGTTTCGGACCAGGATCCCGGCTAGTTCCCGCTCCTCGGTCTCGTTGACCACCTGGGCCGCGGTGAGTTCTTGGCGGCGGTCCATTCGCATGTCGAGCGGTCCCGGGTGGCGATAACTGAAACCCCGCTCGGCGCAGTCCAGTTGTGGCGAGGACACGCCAAGGTCAAAGAGGAATCCGGATAGGCCTTCCACCGTCCGACCGTCAAGGCACTTTCCGAGATCGGCGAAATGGGCCCGGTGGAGGGTGGCCCGCTCACCGAATCTGGCCAGTCGCCGCTCGGACGCGGCGAAGGCTAAGTCGTCGAGGTCGAGGCCCACGACGCTCAGGTCGGGGCGCGCTTCCAGTATCGCCTCAGCATGGCCTCCACCCCCGACTGTGGCATCGAGCACTGTTCCGGGCGGGGCCCCCTGGAGGGCATCGACCACCTCAGCGACCATGACCGGCCGGTGTTCGAAGTCGGGGGGGTCGCTTCGTTCGGGCATCGGTGTCTGCTCGGCCTCTCCCCCGGGACCGACCCCGGTCCGTCCATCGACCGTCCCCCGACCAACGGGTGCACGTCGGGATGTCTCCCCGAATCGGGCTGGATGGTAAGGAGGGCGGAGGGGGGCCTTCCATCCTGTCGATCGGGGGACGGTCCATGGACGGACCGGTCCTCGCCGGCCCGCATGGTCGTCGGATATCGCCGATTCGCCTCCCCTCGTCCCGGTCAGATTCCGCCGCCGTGCCAGAGGGCTTCGACCACGGACGGGTCCAGGTCGTCTTCCATGCTCGCCCACTCGTCGGCGTTCCAAATGGAGATTCGGTCGTTGAAGCCACAGACCGCGACCTCACCCTCGAGGGATGCGAACTCCCTGAGGCGCAGGGAGAGGGTCACCCTTCCCTGGGCGTCCAGGCGGACCTCCTCGGCTGACGCCAGAACTTGGCTGGCGACCATGACGTCCAATTCCTTGGCCTTCATCTGTTCGGTGAGACGACTGGCCATCTCCTCGAATCCCTCTACGGTGTGGAGATCTACGCAGCCGCGGCCTTTGGAGATGTACCCGCCATCCGAGAAGTGACTGCGGAACTTGGCCGGAAGAACCAGCCGGCCCTTGTCGTCCAGGGCACGTTCGTGGGTTCCTACGAAGACCACGGTCGTCCCCTTTCTCATCTTCCCGGCTTGTCTATGCAACTGGGGGACGCTTAACGGGACTGAAATCTAGGTCCCCACGATTCCCCACTTTCCACCACTCTATCCCCCTTCCCACCACCACAGTCAAGTCGGGGCCCTATCTCAGCCAAAGAGTCCCCTTCGGCCCCAGCAGGAAGCGCGGTGGTGACCGCCTACCGGCGGTTCAGGGAGTCAGGCGGCGATGCCGGTGATTAAGGAAGATGCTCGAGGAGGCTCGCCTGGAGTTCAGACCGGTCGATCGGCAGCGGGCCGGCGAGGGCTTGTAGATCACCGATCGCCTCCGAGGGCGGTTGGAGGTCCAACAATTCGACCATCTCGTCGACCGGCCAGGCTAGGAGGGCTGCGCACTGGAACCAGGCGCCTGTCCGGTTCCTGCGTTGACTGACACCCAGGACCTTGCGATTGTCGACCAGCACCTCGCCGGGCGCCCTTCCGGCAAAGCAGACCAGGTCCGACCATCGGCTGCCCACCATCGGCTCTCGGTGGACAGTGGCGTCGACCCCTGAGGCCCGGATTGCAGCGCACCAGACCCCACCGAGCCAGAGCGCTGCGCGGCCCACGTCGTCGCTCCACAGTGGATCCCCCCGCGGGATGAGGATGTCCAGCCAGAGGACCTCGCCGGGGCGGAGCAGAACCGCCGCTCCACCCGACCGCCTTCGGACCACATCGATGCCCCCGCCCACCGTGACCGCAGGCTGGGAACTGCCGAGCACCATGGTCGCCTGATTCACCTCGTGGACAAGGACTCCACGTTTGGTGAGGTCCGGTTGGAGGGCGTGACGATCGGCCACGCTGCCCGAGGTGTGTTCGATTCGCCAGGTCCGGGGCATCAGGCCGTTCGGCCGGTAACCAGGTCCAGGTAGGGCTCCCAGACCGAGGGGATGCTGCCCGCCATCACGGCGAACCAGGTCGAGAGCCTCGGCACTCGGGGTTCGTTCCGCAACCGGAGCCCGGTCTCTTCGAGCAACCGGTCTCGCTTGACCGTGTTGCATCGCCGGCAGGCCGCCACAACATTTTCCCAGGTGTGCTGCCCCCCTCGACTCCGGGGCACTACGTGGTCAACTGACTCTGCCCGGGATCCGCAGTATTGGCAACGGTGCCCGTCTCGGTGCAACACGCCTCGACGACTGAAGCCCCGCCGATGGGCTCTGGGCACATGCACGTACTTGCACAGCCTGACTACTGACGGTTCGTCAAACTCCAAGTGCTCGGAACGAAAAATTCGCCCGGTTGCGTGGACCGTCTCCGCTCGTTCGCCCAGGACAAGCACAAGAGCCCGCTGGCTCGACACGACCGACAACGGTTCATCGGTCACGTTCAGAACAAGGGAGTTCGCCACAGACACAACCTAGTAGTTGGGGTCCAAACCCTCCCCTGGCGGTCCGGACCACGTCCGCTCCATGTCTCTAGCCCAGACCAACCAGGTCACCACGTCAGCCACGTCCGGCGGTCGGTCGGGTTCCCCGTACTGCGTCAGTGCACGGAATCGAGCGTAGGCCGGAGCCGGAACCGGCAGGAACGGGGGCCGCCGCCACCAACCGCGACCAGCCAGGCGGTGGGCCTGGCGGCATGCCGTCAGCCAGAGCGAAGGACGTAGGGACAACGCCAGAGTCATGCGGGCCATCCAGCAGAGATTCATGGGCCCACCGGCCCAGCGGAATGACGCCAGACTTCCGCTGCTCCGACTAAAGGCCCATCACCGCCCAGGCCCGCTGGGACCACCCGTGATCCATCGGTGAAATCAAGGCCCGATCGGGCATCCAGCTCCGCCTGGGCCTCCTCGAAGAAGGTGTCACCGAAGCCCACGGCCACAGAACCCCCGACGACGTCCAGACGAAGGTCCAACAGGTTCACCACCGTGCCCAACGCGCGGCCCACGAGGCGCCCG
>JAKUSA010000137.1 GCA_022449565.1 Acidimicrobiales bacterium
CGGTCGGGTCCATTTTGCTCGCGTCGTGGTGAGCTATCGACAGGGCCTGTATCGGGTGTCTTCCTCGGGTGGGCAGGGTTCCCACCAACTGTCGGCCATGGCCGCCGCCGATGGGCTGGCCGTGCTGCCCGACGGTGCCGGTCCGGCCGACGGCGACACCGTCGAGGTGCTACTACTGCGGTGAGACGGTCGGACCGGCCGCCCTCTACGCTGGTCCCCGTGGGCGGCGAGTTGATGGATGGGTTCGGTCGGGTCCACCGTGACCTGCGCATCTCGGTCACCGACCGATGCAACTTCCGCTGCCGATACTGCATGCCCGCCGAGGGCCTCGAATGGCTTCCGCGGGACGGCCTGCTCTCCTTCGAGGAGATATCCCGGGTGGCCAGCCTGGTGGTGGAGCGCTTCGGGATTCGGAGCATCCGGCTGACGGGTGGTGAGCCAACGGTACGGGCCAAACTCCCGGACCTCGTCCGGTTGTTGTCGCCATTGCCGGTCGACCTGGCCCTGACCACCAACGGGGCCACCCTGCGTCTCTTGGCCGCCGAGTTGGCCGAGGCGGGACTTGGTCGCATCAACGTTTCACTGGACAGTTTGCGCCGCGATCGGTTTGAGGAGTTGACGCTGCGCGACGGCCTGGCGCGGGTACTCGACGGGATCGAGGCCGCGTTGGCCGCCGGTCTCTCTCCGGTGAAGGTCAACGTCGTGGTGATGCGCGGCGTTAACGATGACGAACTGGTCGACTTCGCCCGGTTCGGTCGGGAACTAGGGGTCACGGTTCGCTTTATCGAGTTCATGCCCCTGGACGCCGATGAGGCGTGGTCGGAGGCCGCCGTTGTGTCCCAGGAGGAGATCCTGGCCACTATCGGCGCCGTCTACCCGTTGGAACCTCCGGCCCGGTCGAATGCTCCGGCGACCCGGTTCCGCTACATGGACGGCGGCGGGGAGATCGGTGTGGTGGCTAGCGTGACCCAGAGTTTCTGCGACTCTTGCGACAGGATCCGTCTGACGGCCGACGGCCAGTTCCGTAACTGCCTCTTCGCCACAAAGGAGTTCGATCTTCGGGGTCTCTTGCGTTCCGGTGCATCCGATGACGAGGTGGCCGACCTCGTCGAGCGGGCGGTGGCCGCTAAGTGGGCTGGCCACGGCATAGGCCGGGTCGACTTCATTCGTCCGGCGAGGTCGATGTCTCAAATCGGCGGGTAAGACGCGTCGGTATGGGCGAGGACGGCGGGTTTAGCCACCTAGACGCCGAGGGGCGCGCCCGGATGGTCGACGTGGGCGACAAGGACGAGACCCGGCGTCGCGCGGTGGCCCGGGCAAAGGTGACGATGTCGTCCGAGACGGTGGCGGCTCTGTCTGAGGGAGTGGTACCCAAGGGCGATGTCCTGGCCGTGGCCCGCCTGGCCGGGATCCAGGCGGCCAAGCGCACCTCCGAGTTGGTTCCGCTCTGCCATCCGGTGTCGCTGACCTCGGTGACCGTCGACCTCTCGCTGGGTGGGGCGTCCGTGGAGGTCGAGGCGTCCGCTGAGACGGTGGGCCGGACCGGCGTTGAGATGGAGGCCCTTACGGCCTGCGCAATTGCCGCACTGACCGTCTACGACATGTGCAAGTCGCTCGATCGCTCGATCACCATCGAAGGGTTAGCCCTCTGGGAGAAGTCTGGAGGCCGGTCGGGCCACTGGCGTCGTGACACTTGATATCCACAGGCTTCCTCGCGCGTAGAGCGCGTTGCTGCGCGCCTAGAGCGCGTAAACATCCCCCATTTCCGTGACCGGGGGAACTACTTTCTCGGGGAACGCCGGTGACCGTCGGACGGCGGAGAGGGGACCCGACGATGCTGATCTTGCTGGGCCTGGGAGTGCTGTGGGCGGCGGTGCTGGTTCCACCCTTGCTTCGGAGTCGGGTCGCGGCAGCCGGACCGTCCCCCGTGGCGAACAACGGATCCGGGCAACTCGACGTCTACCACCCTCGGGCTCTCCACCGGGTCACCTCCTTACCCCCCCGAAGTGTCCATGCAGCCCGACGACGCCGCAGGGACGTGCTGCTCGTTCTGGTCGGCGCTTCGGTGTTCACCCTTCTGGGAGGCTTTGCGGTCGGCGGCTTTGTCCCGTGGACCGCCCACTTCATGACCGACCTGGTGCTGGTGGGCTACACGGCACTGCTCGTGCAGCGGCAGCAGCCGGCTCGCGATACTTCGACCGTTGTGGTGCCCATACGTTCCAGCATGGATCACCCTGGCCTCGCCGAGGCACCTGACGATGTCATGGTCGGTGGCCTGGCCACCTGACTGACCCGCCTCCTTTACCCACCGATCGTCGCCGGCCGGACGGTAGCCTTTCCCCGCTTTCGGGGGTGTAGCTCAGTTGGCTAGAGCGCTACGTTCGCAACGTAGAGGTCGTGGGTTCGATTCCCATCACCTCCACCGGGTTCAATCCGTTCCTCGATTTCCACACGGTTCGGTTGCGGCTTCTGTCCCACGATGAGTGGCCAGCGGGTCTCCCGGTAGTCACAAATCTTCGATTTCCGTAACGGGGTGTTCATGGATTGCAAAAGGGTGGTTGTTACCTGCTTCTTCGTGCTCGCCGTGACCGCCTGTGGTCCGGGTAGCGAAGCTGCTGGAACGAGGCGCATCGTCGTGCTCACCCCCGACGACGCGACCGAGATCGTTGTTCCGGCAGGTGCCTTCGACGAGCCGACAACGACCGTGGCCACCACGACAAGCCCGGCCACTACGGCCCAGCCCGAGCCGCCGACCACCGCGGCACCGTCGAGCACCACACCGGAAGTCGACGACTCTCCGGCGTCCACCACGACACGGGCCGGACCCTCGACTGCTGTAACGGCCTCGGACGCCGCGGGAACCCCGAACTCCACCACGTCGACCACCACGACGACCACCACGACGACCACCACGACGACCACCCAGCCACCCAAAGAGACGATCCCCATCGAGGAGGAGGAGGTCAACCCCGGTATCAAGCTGATGGACTCGCTCGACGGGTTCAACTCGTGCCTTTCGTCGGAGGGCTGGTCGTTCATCGGAATCCCGAATCAGGAGGCCGGCCCGGAAGATCCCGCCAACAACCCCGAATACATCCAGGCCCTAATCCTTTGCAACAGCCGCACCGGCGTGGGCGAGGCCTTCCAGGAGTTCCAGGCATCGCGGAGCGAGATGGATCCAGACGAAATCAGGGAACAGAACGAACAGACCATCCGCTTGGGGGACTGCTTGCGCGGAAAGGGATGGAGCGTCGGGGAACTCACCCCGAACGAGGACGGCCTCCTGAACCCGACGGAGTTCCAAAGCCCGGACGGCGATATCGACACCAACGACATCAGGGACTGCATCTCCGAACTGGGGCTGCTGGATGAGGATGAATGAGGCCGTGGTCTCGATGGGGGACCGTTCCGGGGACCAAGGAAGACTGGCCTAGTGAAGAGGCTGCTGGTTCTTCTGGTCGTGGTTGCCCTAGGGGCAGCAGTCGTTGTCGCGGTCCTCCAACCATGGACGGCCGATGAGTTTGTCGATCTCGCTG
>JAKUSA010000138.1 GCA_022449565.1 Acidimicrobiales bacterium
CCCCGGCCACAGCAGCATCGGCCGTCCCATCAGCCTCCCCGGCCACAGCAGCATCGGCCGTCCCATCAGCCTCCCCGACCACAGCAGCATCGGTCCATTGCTCGACCGAGAGGGCAGGACCTCCCTCGGCCGGCTGCCAGACCTGTTCGCCTGTCTCTTCGTTGCGGACCCACTCGCCCTCGGCCCAGTCGATATTCGCGTAGGCGGCCTCCTCAGCTACCTGGGTCTCGCTTTTGATGTCGACCCGCCATCCGGTCATCCGTGCCGACAGGCGAGCATTCTGACCCTCCTTGCCGATGGCCAGGGACAACTGGTAGTCGGGCACGATCACCGTGGCCGTCCCAGTGTCCTCGTCGATCAGGACTTCCTTGATCTTGGCCGGGGAAAGAGCCTTCATCACGAAGTCGGCCGGATCCTCGGAGAAGGGGACAATGTCGATCTTCTCGCCCCGCAACTCGTTGACGACCATCCGTACCCGGGCGCCCCGGGCGCCCACACAGGCCCCCACCGGGTCGACGTTGGGGTCGTTGGAGATCACGGCAATCTTCGTCCGGTGGCCGGGTTCTCTGGCACAGGCCTTGATCTCGACCGCACCGTCGGCGATCTCGGGCACCTCAAGCTCGAAGAGCCTCTTGATGAGACCTGGGTGGGTACGACTGACCACGATCTGGGGGCCCTTGGCCGTCTTGCGAACCTCAACGATGTAGGCCTTGAGGCGGGTATTGGCCTCCGGCCGCTCGAAGGGCACCTGCTCGGCCTGAGGGAGAAGCGCCTCAACCCGTCCTAGGTCCAGCAGGGTGTACCGGGAATCGGTCTGCTGGATCATGCCGGTGACGATGTCACCCTCACGGCCCGCGTACTCCTCGTACTTGAGGTCGCGTTCGACCTCGCGAATACGCTGGGTCATAACCTGCCGGGTGGTCTGGGCGGCGATCCGACCCCAGGTGGCCTCGTCGGGAGTGGCGTCGAACTCCTCGCCGGTCGGTTCGCCGTTGTCATCCAGGTTCTGGGCGAACACCCTGAACTCCACGGTGTCAGGGTCGATGGTCACCCACGAGAATTCGTGGGCATCGGGCATGCGCTTGTAGGCGGACTCCAGGGCGTCGGCCAGTGCGGCAAGCATGTCCTCGATAGCCAGTCCTCGTTCGGTGGCTACTGCCTGGAGGGCTTCCATCACCTCGACGTTCATGGGCCGCTACTCCCCTCATTCCGACCAGCAGCCCCCCTGCCACCTTGGCGGACCGACTTGGGCAGCTGCTCCCAGACAAACACAGTGCGTGCTGTCTGGACCTCCTCATAGGCGACAGCCCGGTGGGACCCGTCGTCGGTCCGAACCACCAGGCCGGAATCATCAGCCGCCTCGAGGATCCCTTCGAGCCTGCGGTCGCCTTCAGTCCCCGGGCAGGTCTTGAGGGTGATCCGAGAACCGACAACCCGTCCGAAGTGATCGGGGCGCTTCAACGGCCGCTCAATTCCCGGACTGGTGACCTCTAGGGTAAAGGTTCCTGGGATCGGGTCGGTGAGGTCAAGGACGCGAGACACCTCGCCGGTGAGAGCGGCCAGAGCCTCGGTCCCCACACCCCCAGGCTGATCCACGGTGATACGGAGCACCCCGCCAGCGAACTCTAGGTCGACCATCTCCACACCGACGCGGGCGCACAGTGGATCCACCAGATCATTAACCCGATCCACCACGCCCATGGCCCCTGCCCTCTCCTCGCTGCTATCCGGTATGGCACCCCCGGGGCCCGAAAGCAAAAGGCGTGGGCATCCGCCCACGCCTCGCCGTCGGACAACGAAAACTGCACTCCGTTCGGGATCATACCGCAGCTCGTCGGCCACAGGCGAAGGCGGTCCCGCCAGGCCATCGGGAGGTACGACGGACGCCTCACCGACCCTTCATGAGATCCGGCGGCGAATCGATTCAATCCTGGTGCTCGCGTCGTCCACGTCGTCACCCTGCTCGGTCAGGAGACGCTCACGATCCCGGCTTGCTTCCCGCTCTGCCTTCTCCGTGTCCACCCGGGACAGGGCGGCCTCCGGGCCGTCGGCGTGGATCAACTCAGCCCACTCGACGAGGGCATCGACCATCTCGTCCTCAGCAACCACCGCCGCGTTGCGCCCCTTAACGAACAGGTGGCCCCGTCCCCGTCCGGCGGCGATCCCAAGGTCGGCGTCCCGGGCCTCGCCGGGGCCGTTGACGACACAGCCCATGACCGCCACCTGTAGGGGGATCTCACGGTCAGCAAAGGCCGCCATGGCCTCCTCGGCAACAGCAACCACGTCAATCTCGGCCCGCCCGCAGCTCGGGCAGGCGATCAGGTCGACGTTACGGCGCTCCCGTAGACCCATCGACTCGAGCAACTGGCGTCCGGCCCGGGCCTCGGCCACCGGGTCTGCGGTCAGGGAGTACCGGATGGTGTCACCAATCCCTTCGGCCAGGAGGGTGGCGATCCCCGCGGTGGACTTGATCAGGCCGGCCGGCGGCGGTCCGGCCTCGGTGACGCCGAGGTGCAACGGGTGGTCCGTGACCTCGGCGAGTTGTCGGTAGGCGTCGATCATCAATGGGACGCTGGACGCCTTGACCGAGATCTTGACCAAGTCGAAGCCCACTTCGGCGAAATAGCCGATCTCGGTGAGAGCAGACTCGACCATCGCCTCGGGGGTCACCCGACCGCCGTGCTTCCGGTACAGGTCAGGATGTAGCGAACCACCGTTCACCCCGATGCGGATTGGCACCGAGCGATCCCGGGCCTCGGAGGCCACGGCCCTGATCTGCTCGGGCTTACGGATGTTGCCCGGGTTCAACCGAAGGCAATGGACGCCGGCCTCGAGGGCAGCTAGGGCCATTCGATACTGGTGGTGGATATCGGCGACGATGGGCACCGGGGAGCGGGGCACGATCCGGGCCAACCCTTCGGCGGCCTCGACCTCGTTGCAGGTGCAGCGGACGATGTCGGCACCAGCCATAGCCAGCTCGTAAACCTGCTGGAGGGTGCCGTCGACGTCTGCGGTTCGGGTGACCGTCATCGACTGGACGCTGATCGGCGCATGCCCGCCAACGGCCACGTCACCAACCATGACCTGGCGGGTCGTGCGCCTGGGGAATATGGACTGGACCTCCACTGCGCAGGAGGCTACCGGCTGTCCGGGGGGGTCTCGCCGGCGCGGTGAAAGACAGGCCGGGACTCAGCCGAAGTCGGGGAAGTCAATGATGTCCCGATAAAGGGCGACGAGGGTAACCCCGATGAGTAGGGTCACGACCGCCCAGGTCAGCGGAATCAGCTTGGCAACATCGGCCCGGTATCGCCGGCCCCGCCATGACCGAAGCCGCTCGTAGGTGGCAATGGCTATATGCCCTCCGTCGAGGGGCGGGACCGGGACAAGGTTGAACACGCCGAAGAACACGTTGATGTACACCCAGAACCACAGGTAGTTGTAGACCCCAGACTCGAACATGGCGCTCCCCAGTCGGCCGATGCCGTAGATCGACAGGACCCGGCTGTCGTC
>JAKUSA010000139.1 GCA_022449565.1 Acidimicrobiales bacterium
CACCTCGTCTAGAAAGCCGGACTCCATCTGGCGGCGATACCGCTCTCCGATTCGGCGGTCCAGGATGTCCCGGGGCATAAGGACGCCGACCTGGGCGAAGGGGGTCGCCGGGTAGACGCCCAGGCCTGGCCCGAACGAGGAGAACGGCCGCCCGGCACCGAGAGTCACCTCCAGGGCCCGGAGGATACGACGCCGGTTGGTGGGTTCCATGCGCCGGGCTGCCTCGGGGTCCAGTTCGGCCAACTGGCGGTGGAGCGCCGCGGTGTCGGGTTCAGCTTCCAGGTCGGCCCGGACCTTGGGAAAGCGGGGTGGGATGTCGAGTTCGTCAACCACAGCCCTGACGTGCAGCCCTGTACCGCCGACCAGGACGGCCCGGCACCGGCGACGGTCCAGGTCCTCTAGCACACTGAGGGCGGCCGCCTGGAACATCGACACTGTGAACTCCTCGCTCGGATCGACCAGGTCGACGAGGTGGTGGGGAACCTCGTCCCGTTCGGTAGCGGTCGGTGTCGCTGTCCCGATGTCCATGGACCGGTAGACGGCCATCGAGTCAACCGATACCAGTTCCGTGCCCGGTCGCTGACGGGCCACTTCGAGGGCCAGGGCCGATTTGCCCGATGCCGTCGCACCGACCAGGACCAGGTGCCCGTTGGGGCGTTGGTCGACCACCACGGCGACCGGGGCTCAACCGGCGGCGACCGGGATCCGGCGGCGGTGGCGGGGTGGCTCCGTGACCTCGATCAGTTCGCCGTGGAGGTAGTGGGTGGCCGCGTCGGTTATGCGGGCCAAGGCGTAGGCACCGGCCCGCAGGTCGTGCCGTGCCTGCAGGTGCACGAGCTTGTTCTGACGGGTCCGGGCGGTGACCAGATGCTCACCGCGCTTGGCAGGACCTTCAACGAGCACCTCCTCGATCTTTCCGACGCGAGCCCGATGGGTGAGTTCCGCGGACCGCTTCAGCACCTGCTGGAGGCGCTCGAAGCGTTCGACGGAAACCGAATGCTCCACGAACTCCCGGTGGCGCTCGGCGGCTTCGGTACCGGGGCGGGGAGAGAAGATGAACGAGTAGGCCGAGTCGAATCCTGCCTCGGCCACCACCTCCAGGGTGTCGGCAAAATCGCGCTCGGTCTCCCCAGGGAATCCGACGATCAGGTCGGTGGTCACGGCCAGGTCCTTGATACCGGCCCGTGCCGCATCGAGTCGTTCAAGGTAGCGGTCTGCCGTGTAGCCACGGTGCATGTCGGCCAGGACACGGTTACTACCCGACTGCAGCGGAAGGTGGAGGTGTTCGCACACGGAGGGGACGTCGGCCATGGCGGCGATCGTTTCAGGGCGGAGGTCCTTGGGGTGGGGGCTGGTGAAGCGCACCCGGTGGAGGCCATCTACGGCCCCCACCGCGCACAGAAGGTCGGCGAACAGCGGTCGAGGCCGGCGGCGGGGATCCGAGGCCCATTCGAGGCCGGCCTGATGGACGTCGGTCGGGCCGCCGGCGACTCTCCGCAGGTGGGTGGTGAGATCCCGACCGTAAGAGTTGACGTTCTGGCCGAGGAGGGTCACCTCGCTCACACCATCGGCGGATAGCTCGGCGGCCTCGGCGACCAGGTCGCCGAACGGTCGACTGATCTCGGGCCCCCGGACCGACGGGACGATGCAGAACGCGCAGGCGTTGTCACAACCCACCTGGATGGTCACCCATGCACGGTGGTCAACCTCTCGCCGGGAGGGGAGGGCCGATGGGAAGGCCTCGGCGTCGTCGCGGGACGTCTCTTCAAGAATCTCCATCACCGGGCCGTGGCGGCGGGCCTGATCTAGGAGTTCGGCAGCCCGATGAACATTGTGGGTGCCGAACACCACATCGACGTGGCCGGCCCTTTCTTGGATGAGATCCCGATCCTTCTGGGCCAGACAGCCGGCCACTGCAACCTGGAGGCCCGGTCGAGCCTCCTTGGCTGCCTTGAGGTGGCCCAGAGCTCCGTAGAGCCGGTTATCGGCGTTCTCCCGGATGCAACACGTGTTGAGAACGACCACGTCTGCCTGGTCCTCAGAGGCGGCGGGTACTAATCCATCGGCTTCGAGCAGGCCGGCAATCCTCTCGCTGTCGTGCTCGTTCATCTGACACCCGTAGGTGCGCACCGAGTAGGTACGGGCCATGCCTACAGGCTAGGGCTTGGTCCGGCGATGCCCGAAGGGCCGGAATGGTCCACCGTCGTACCACCCCCCGAAAGGATTGGGAGGGTGGTACGACGGTGGCGCTAAGGCGCCGGCCCCGTGGGGGTCGGATCCGACGCCCAGGTGATCAGTCCTCGAGCGAGATGGGCAGGTCGTCGGCCTCGTCGAACGCGTCGATCTCATTGACCGGGCCTGCGGCCTCGACTGGGCCGGCCTCAACGGCCTCCTCGGGCATCACTTCCCGCCAGATTCGGTCGGTAATCTCGACCATTACCTCAAGGTTGTCAGTGAGGAACTTCTTGGAGTTCTCCCGACCCTGCCCCAGCTGCTCGCCCTCGTAGGTGTACCACGCACCCGACTTCTTCACGATACCGAGGTCGACACCGAGGTCGATCACCGACCCCTCACGGCTGATTCCCCTGCCGTACATGATGTCGAACTCGGCCTGTCGGAACGGAGGGGCGCACTTGTTCTTGACCACCTTGACCCGTGTGCGGTTGCCGACTACCTCGACACCGTCCTTGATGGCCTCGATACGCCGGATGTCGAGCCGGACCGAGGAGTAGAACTTGAGCGCCCGCCCACCAGGCGTGGTCTCCGGGGAGCCGAACATCACCCCGATCTTCTCCCGCAACTGGTTGATGAAAATACAGATGGTCTTCGACTTGCTCAGGTTCGAGGTGAGCTTGCGGAGGGCCTGGGACATGAGGCGAGCCTGTAGGCCGACGTGGGCGTCGCCCATCTCGCCTTCGATCTCGGCCCGGGGCGTCAGCGCGGCCACCGAGTCGATGACCACCACGTCCAGGGCACCGGATCGGATCAGCATGTCGGTGATCTCAAGGGCCTGCTCCCCGGTGTCGGGCTGGGAAATTAGGAGCTGGTCCACGTCGACACCGATGGCCCGGGCGTAGATCGGGTCCATGGCGTGCTCGGCATCGATGTAGGCGCAAATCCCTCCGTTGCGCTGGGCCTCGGCCACCACGTGGGTGGCCAGGGTGGTCTTGCCCGAACCCTCCGGACCGAAGATCTCGACCACCCGTCCCCGGGGAATCCCACCGATGCCGAGGGCCAGATCCAGGGCCAGCGCCCCGGTAGGAACGACCTCGATCGACATCGAACCCTTGTCGCCCATCTTCATAACGGCCCCTTGGCCGAACTGCTTCTCGATCTGCCCGAGAGCGGTGTCGAGGGCCTTCTGGCGGTCGTCTCCAAGCACCTGCTCAACCGGTTCCCGGGCCGCTCTACCGTTCTTGCTGCCGTCTCTACCCATCGTTCTCTCCGTTCTGCCACTCTTCGATC
>JAKUSA010000014.1 GCA_022449565.1 Acidimicrobiales bacterium
GCGGCCCTCGGACCGGCGCCGATGTCTCGGCGCCGGTACGGTCACGGCGGTGCACCCGATGGAGCGCCTACGCCTCGTAGCCCGGGCCGGAGGTTCCGCTCGCGAGGTGGCTCTTGGCGCGGCACAGGCGCTCAGTCCGGTTGCCGGGAACCCGGCGGCGTTGCTTACGGCCTGCCGACGTCTTGTGGCCCGCAGGCCCGGATCCGGACCGCTGGTCTGGCTCGCCGCCCGCGCTCTCTGCGCCCCCAACCCGGCGGACGCCCTTCGCCAGTCGGAAGTGCTCCTCCGAGCCGATCCGACACCTGATCGCATCGGGGGGTCGTTGCCCGCCGGGTCGGTGGTGGTGGTTGCCCAGGGTGTGCCCTACCCCGGATCGGACCGAAGGCCGGACCTTCAGGTGGTGGTGGGCGAGGAGGCTGCTGTTCCAGCCGCCGATCTGGTACTGGCCGAAGCGACAGCCTGGGGGCCGGACGGGTGGCTGGCTCCTACGGGGACGGCGGCACTGTTGCAGCAGGCCTCCGCCTCGGGGGCGGAGGCCTGGGTAGTCGTCGGCCGGGGGGTGGCCCTGCCCGAACAGATGTGGTCACTGGTCGTGGCCGACCGTCGACCCGACCAGTGGGCCGGGTTCGGTCTCGACCTACTCGGGTCGGCGCCGGTCGTTCAGGTGCTCGGGGAAACGGGTCTGGTGATCCCCAGCCTGGTCGCCGGGCGGTCCGACTGCCCGGTGGTGGCCGAACTCTTCGGAGGGACGGTATGACCGGGCTCGAACCCCTCCCAGGAGTGGTTCTGGAGTGGGGTGGGGCCCACCGACGGGATCTTCCGTGGCGTCATACCCGGGATCCGTGGGAGGTGCTGGTCGCCGAGGTGATGCTTCAGCGGACCGGGGCCGATCGGGTGTCCTCCTACTGGAGTCGGTTCCTGACCCGATTCCCGACCCCGGCGGCCTGCGCTTCGGCTCCGCTGTCGGAGGTCATCGTCGAATGGACGGGCCTGGGGTACAACCGCAGGGCGCTGAACCTTCATCGTTGCGCTGTCGCGCTTGTCGAGCGCCACGGAGGACAGGTCCCAGAAAACCTTGAGGACCTGCTGGCCCTACCGGGGATCGGCGCCTATACGGCCCGAGCGCTATTGGTCTTCGCCCTCGAACGGGATGTGGGTGTGGTCGACACCAACGTAGGTCGGGTCCTGGCTCGCTGGTCGGGGGAGTCGTTGAAGCCGTCCCGGGCCCAGGATCTAGCTGACCGCTCCGTTCCCAACGGGGAGGGGTGGGCCTGGAACCAAGCACTCCTCGATCTCGGCGCAACCATCTGCCGGGCCGGTGAGCCCGATTGCGACCGATGCCCGCTGTCTACCGACTGTCAATGGAAGGGGTCGGGACCTGATCCGGCGCGCGGCTCGGCGCAAGTAGGAGGTCGACAGTCACCGTTCGAAGGTTCGGACCGTCAGGGCCGTGGTCGGCTTGTAGACGCCCTACGGCAAAAACCTGTGGAAGCCAACCTGCTTTCCGAGGCCATGGGTTGGCCCCGGGAACCCGACCGGGCAGAGAGGGTGGCTGCCGGCCTGGTCGCCGATGGGCTGGCGGAACGGGTGGGTGAGCAGTACACCTTGCCGACCGGTGGCAGTTAGCCGACCCCGGTGAGGGCGGAGACCAGTTCGGCGACCGCCTCGTCGGCCAGGGCAACCATCTCTCCGTCGGTGCGGTCCTGAATGGGGTGGCCGACGAACACCCTGGCCACATCGAAGCCGAGGGCCCGGGCCTGGACCTCGGCAGCGTCGGTGAACGGGATGGAGGCCACCATCACCGAGGGAACTCCCCGTCGCTCCAGGTCGTCGATGTCATGCACACTGCACGACGTGCAGGATCCTCAATCGGCGAGGGCTTCTATCACCGCGTCGCAGGTGGTGGCTATCTCGTGGCGTAGGTCGACCGGTGCCGGCTTGGTAAACGTCGGTTTGGTGTAGCGCTTGACCCGGGCTCCCAGTCCGCCAATTCGCTCCTCAACCCGATCAAGGAAGACGTCACCCCGAGGCTTGGAGATGTCGAGCAACCCGACGGTCAGCCCGGCGAGGCTCTCGGGGCGAAGGCACCGTTCCCGCTCGGCAGGTCGATCCTCCGCGGTGGGATCCAGAACGGTGGCATGGGTGTTCATGGGATGACCTCCCTCGTCACCGGTTCGCTACCGGCCGGGCCGTTCAACCAGCCGCCGATCACCGCTGAGAATAGGCCTGCTGGGCCGCCGGCATGCACCACGAGCAGTCCACCCGGTCGGAACTTGGGAACGGTGATACCGGCCAGCCCCTCAGGGATACCCTCCTCGATCCCGCCAGCCCCGAACACGATCCCGTCGGTCTCTACCATGAGGAGCGCTGAGATCTCCTCTGTGAACCTCGTACGGTTCCAGCCGGCGTCTCGGTAGCGGGACATGTGCTCCGGTGAGATAACCAGCATGGCGTCGAGACCCATCACCATCCGGGGCGAAACGGCACCAAGCAGGGCGTCGGCCAGCATCCGGGTCAGCGACTCGGGGCTACGGCTCCGCTGGTCGACGACAAGGCGTGGCCCCTCCCCGCAGAACGCAGTGACCGCGCTCAGGTCGGGACCAAACCCGCGTTCCTCAGCCAGAGAGGTCCACGGAGATCCGGCTTCGTCCTCGGCAAAACAGAATCCCTGTTTACCCATGTGGCCAAGCGTCGCCCGATCCACACCTCCTGGGGCCCCGCCACCCATGTTGCGCACCACTAACTGCACTGCCCGGCCTATGGAGCTGTTGGCCCGATTGCCGTGGCCGAGAACGTTGATCCCGGAGTTCATACCGATCTGGGAGGCGAGGGGGCCATTGACGATAAGGATCGGACCGACCGACATGGTGGTTGCTAATACGCCGTGCATGTTGAACTCATCGCTGCAAACCGCTTCGACGGAAGCCAGCACGACTGGTAGGTACTCAGGTCGACAACCGGCCAGGACCGCGTTAACGGCCACCTTCTCCACTGTGCACTCGGCGAGGTTCGGCGGGATCAGACACACCACGTCATGGGCGTCCCGGCTGGTGCCCTCCAGCATCCGGGCCACCCGAGCCTCGGTGGGGGGCACCACGGGGAGACCATCAGTCCACCCCCGGTCGAACATCGCCTCGTGGTCGTCCTCGAGGGTGGCCAGGTTCACCCGGCGGGAGCTGAGTCTCGAGTCCTCGAACCGGGACCGGAGTTCATCGACCCGCCCGGGGTCGACCGTCAGCGAGCCTCAACCGGGCTTGAAGTCGGGAAGGTCGGGTCCAAGGGCGGTTTGGCCGGTGAGGTCATGCCAGGCGTCGCGGTCCCAGCCGGTGGTCCGGGCCACCTCGGTTCCGCCCTCGATACGTACCAGGGTGGGGACCGCGTCGAGGCCTAGATGCCAACTCACAGTGAGATCCGTGTCGTCGACCACCCAGTCGGCCTCGGTGGGGAACCCCGGGTCGTCCTGGCTGTAGACGGTGAGCCCCGGCTCCTCGGCGAGCTGCTCGAAGACCGGCACTACCAACTGGCAGGCCGGGCAGTCCCGTTTGACCACTGCGACCAGACCGTCCGATATCCCCAGATCGGCGAGGTCGGTGGCCACCCGTGGAGTCTCGCGCACCGGATACCCGGAGGGAGATTTGCGTCACAGCAGGACACCGTCTCACTGGGTGCCGCCTGAGCGCTCCCGGCTAGCCTCGAGCGACCGGTAGCCGAGAAGAGGGCGGGAGCGTGGGCGAGACGATCGACGGGGACCGGTATCGGAAGGTGCTGGGCCGGTATCCCACCGGGGTCACCCTGGTCACCGCCACCGGCGAGGACGGTCCGGTGGGCATGATCATCGGTTCTTTCGTCTCTGTGTCGCTGGAACCTCCGCTCGTCGGGTTCCTCCCCGCAAAGGGTTCCCAGACCTGGCCGTTGATCGAGGCCACCGGGGTGTTCTGTGTGAACGTGCTGGCTGACAACCAGCAGGGGTTGGTGGACTTGTTCGTCGGGAAGGAAGGCGACCCCTGGGCGTCTGTGTCGTTCCGGCTGGCGGACTCGGGCTCTCCGATCGTGGAAGGCGCCGTGGCGACAATTGACTGCTCCATCGACCAGGTGGTCGAGGCCGGTGACCACTGGTTCGTGACGGGCGAGGTGACTGGGGTCGAATGCTCGGACGAAGGCTCTCCTTTAGTGTTCTTGGGCGGGATCTACGGCCGCTTCGAAGGCCTGCGCTGATGGCTGTCTACGCCATCGGCGATCTTGAGCCACAGATCGACCCAAGTGCCTACGTCCACCCAGACGCCGTGGTGATTGGCAATGTGGTGATCGGGGCCCGGTCTAGCGTCTGGCCGCACGCGGTCATTCGGGGCGATGACAACCTGATCAGTATCGGTGCCCGCAGTTCGGTCCAGGACAACGTTGTCCTGCACTGCACACCGGAGTTCTGCACCACGGTGGGGGACGATGTCACGCTTGGCCACCTCTGCCATCTGGAGGGGTGCACGATCGAGGACGAGGCGCTGATCGGGGTTGGGGCCGTGGTCTTGCACGAGGCGGTTGTGGGACGGGGAGCCATTGTGGGGGCCAATGCGGTAGTCCGAAACGGCCAGGTGGTTCCTCCTCTCTCGATGGCCCTGGGGGTACCGGCCACCGTCCGGGAAGGGACGGTCGCCCCAGGGGCCAATCTGGGTAGTGCCGAGTCCTACGTGGAGCGGGGTCCGAGGTTCTCGGACCTGATGCGGAGGGTCGACTGAGCAGGTGGAAGTAACCCTCGATCCGGGCCGCATCGGCGTTTGGACCGGTCTGCTCGACTCCCTGCCCGCCGCCCGGGCCGTCGAAACCGTCGCCGAACTGGAGTCGATGGGATATGGGGCGGTGTGGATCCCCGAAACGGTCGGGCGGGACGCCCTGGTCCACGCGGCGCTCCTATTGGGTGGCTCGGAGCGGATAGTAGTGGCCACCGGAATTGCCAATGTCTACGCCCGTGACGCCGTGACCATGGCTAACGGGGCTCGAACTCTTGCCGAGGCCTACCCGGATCGCTTCCTCCTCGGGGTGGGGGTGAGCCACGAACCCCTGGTGGCCAGGGTCCGTGGTCACGACTGGGGCCGGCCGGTGACCTACCTGCGGCGATACCTTCAGGCCATGGCTGACGCTCCCTACTGGGCCCATCGACCGTCGGCCGATCCGCCGGTGTGCGTGGGGGCCCTCGGGCCCCGGGCCCTGGCTCTGGCCGCCGAGTTGACCTGGGGCGCCCATCCCTACAACGTGACCGTCGACCACACAGCCGGGGCGCGGGAGTTAATGGGTCCCGACGCCTTCCTGGCGCCGATGGCTGCGGTGACCGTTGAATCCGACGCGTCCCGGGCGCGTGAGATCGGCCGACAGACGCTCGGCTTCTACCTGGATCTACCCAACTACCGGAACAGCCTTCGCCGCCAAGGGTTCGACGACGAGGACTTCGTCGATGGCGGCAGCGATCGGATCGTTGACGCGCTGCGGCCCTGGGGAGATGTTGAGAAGGTGGCCGCATCGGTGCGTGAGCACCTTGACGCGGGCGCCGACCACGTGTGCGTGCAGGTCATGAATCTTCCAGGCGACGAGCTTCCTCTCGACGGGTGGCGCGCCCTGGCCTCCGCGTTAGTCGGTTAAGCGCGGTGGCCGAGCATCACTTCACCTCAGGTGATCTGACCCTGGCCGCCCACTTGGAACTACCCGAGACGGGTGGTGAGGGGGTGCCGGGGGTTCTGATTATTCACGGGTTCCCTGCTGGTCCCCGAGGCGGGGCGAACTCACCGTCGACGCTTCCGGAGCTGGCGTCGCGGATCGCCACGGAGATGGGATGGGTGGCCATGGTCCCTCACCTGCGGGGAATGGAGGGATCCGAGGGTTACTTCAGCCTCGACGGGTGGCGGGACGACGTGCAGGCAGCGGCCGTCGATCTCCTGGACCGCCCGCGGGTGGACGGCGTATGGGCCATCGGTTTCGGCACCGGAGCCGCCCTGGCGGTCTGCGCAGCGGCCCGCGAGACGCGGATCAGGGGGGTGGGGGCCTTGTCTGCACCGGCCGACTGGTCGGAGTGGGTCGCCGAGCCGCGACGTCTACTTATCCACGCCCGCCGGGCTGGGATCGTTCCCGGGGACGAGGTCACCGGTGGTTTCGAGGAGTGGGCAGCTGCGTTTGGCGACCTGGCCGCCGAACGGGCGGCACCAGATTTGGCCGGACGTGCCCTGTTGGTGGTGCATGGCACTGAAGATGACGTCGTGTCGCCACTTGAGGCCCGGGCACTCGCCGCAGCGCACGGGGCTGCCGACCTTCGACTCATCGAGGGTGCCGGGCATCATCTCAGGCACGACCCGAGGGCGATCGCCGTGCTCCTCGGGTGGTTGGATCGGCAACGGCGGTTGGCCGGCTGAGCGCCGCTCCGTTGGCGATCTGGCATCAGAGGCGGTGAATTGGCGGTCGGGATTGTTACTATCCAGGTAGGAGAAATCCCGTCCCTCCCAGGAGCCGCCGACCCATGTCAACCACCGAGATCGGCGTAGATCTCAGCCGCTACAAGCTCGGCTGGAGTGACGAGGAGGACTACGCCTACAAGCCCAAAAAGGGCCTCGACGATGACATGATCCGCTCCATTTCCTCGATGAAGGACGAACCTGAGTGGATGCTGGACTTCCGGCTGAAGTCTCACCAGCGGTTCACCCGCCGGCCGATGCCAACCTGGGGCGGTGACCTCGACGGTATCGACTTCGACAACATCTACTACTACATCAAGCCGACCGGGGAGCTCTCTGACGACTGGGACGACGTCCCCGAGTCGATCAAGAACACCTACGAGAAGTTGGGGATCCCAGAGGCCGAGCGCAAGTACCTGGCCGGGGTGACCGCCCAGTATGAGTCCGAGGTCGTGTACCACCGCAATCGTGAGGACCTCGAGGCCCAGGGCGTCATCTTCCTGGATATGGACGGTGCCCTGCGTGAGCACCCCGAGTTGGTGAAGGAGTACTTCGGAAAGATCATCCCCCCCAACGACAACAAGTTCTCGGCTCTAAACTCGGCGGTTTGGAGCGGCGGATCGTTCATCTACGTCCCGCCCGGCGTGAGGGTCGAGATGCCCCTCCAGGCCTACTTCCGGATCAACGCTGAAAACATGGGTCAGTTTGAGCGCACCCTGATCATCGCTGATGAGGGCTCCGAGGTTCACTACATCGAGGGCTGTTCAGCGCCGGTCTACACCACCGACTCCCTCCACTCGGCGGTTGTAGAGATCATCGTCAAGCCTTCGGCCCGGGTGACCTACACGACTATCCAGAACTGGTCCAACAACGTCTACAACCTGGTGACCAAGCGGGCCCGGGTCGAAGCCGAGGGGCGGATGGAGTGGATCGACGGCAACATCGGTTCCCGATTGACCATGAAATACCCGGCAGTGGTGATGGTCGGCCCGAAGGCATCCGGAGAGGTTCTGTCGGTGGCTTATGCCGGCGCGGGGCAGCATCAGGACGCGGGGGCCAAGATGACCCATGCCGCCCCTGAGACCACGTCCAGCATCGTCTCCAAATCGATATCCAAGGACGGCGGACGAACCAGCTACCGAGGCCTAGTCCGTGTCGAAGGTGACGCCCACGGGTGCCGGAGCCACGTCCAGTGCGACGCCCTGATCCTCGACGATGAAAGTGTCTCCGACACCTACCCGTACATGGAGGTGGGCTCGCCGGACGCGGTGATCGGCCACGAGGCCACAGTGTCCAAGGTGGCCGACGACCAACTGTTCTACCTGATGAGTCGTGGACTGTCCCAGGAGCAGGCCATGTCGATGGTCGTCAACGGCTTTATCGAACCGGTCACCCGGACCCTGCCCATGGAGTACGCCGTGGAATGGAGTCGATTGATCGAACTCCAGATGGAGGGCTCGGTCGGCTAAGCGTCCGGGTTGCCCTGCCGGCACCCCGTCTGGGGCACACTTGCACTATGCCGATGCGCGAGGACTGCCTCAACTTCGAGAGCCGCAGTTATCCGAATGGGGAAACGGTTCGCAAGTGCAACCTTGACCTGGCGCCGGAAGCTCCCTGGCGGTGCCCCGATGAGTGCACCTCGTTCACCAAGCGGCGGGTCGATGTGAACTGGAGTTACGGATCGTTGGTTACCCCGAAGACCCCGGAGGAGCCCGAGGGCCTTGGTTCCGACGACAGTATCGCCGCCATCCTTGACGCCGCAGAGGACATCGTCAACGAGGCTGGTCCCCGGGTAATAGCCGACCTGGAGTCCGAGCGTTCCGGTCGGAACCCCTTCCGGCGGCTCCGGTCTAAGGGCCGCGGCAAGCGTCGACGCCGACGCTGAGGGGCCTAACGGGATTGTCCCGTATCAGGTCCAGAGGGGAGTCGGAAACTCGCCCACCGTGTCAATCGCCACAAGGATCTCCGGGCCGCTCGAGCCGACAAGGCCGCGGTAGATCTCCTCGCGCCGGCTTCTCCGATGAATCGGGCAATATCTGTCTCGCCGGTGCCCCGTTCTGCAGGCCAGGTGGGCAGTTCGGCGTTCCTGCCTGGGAGGGTGTTGTCGGGTTCGGTTTGCAACCCCGAAGGTTCGAGGTGGACGAGGCGGAGGCTCCTACCGGTACCCTGTGGGGTCCACATGGAGGAGAGCACCGTCACCCTCAGCGTTCCCGGTAACGACCTCATGCCGGGGCTGGTCGGGCAACGCGACGAACTGCTTCGGCAGGTCGAGGGGGCGTTCCCAGGTGCCGCCATCAACGTGCGTGGCAATGAGATCACCATCGGCGGCGACAATGCCGAGACGGTACGCCGGGTATTCGACGAGATGGTCTTGATACTCGAGCAGGGGGTGTCGATCGATTCCCTGACCCTGGAGCGGGCCATCGACATGGTCCGAGCTGACGAGAGCCCTTCCGAGGTGTTGACCACCGAAGTCCTCCGTACCGCTCGCAACAAGCCGGTACGGCCGCGCTCCGCGGGCCAGAAGCGTTACGTGGAGGCGGTCGCCGACGGCATCGTTACATTCGCCATCGGCCCCGCGGGCACCGGCAAGAGCTGGCTGGCGGTGGCGATGGCTATCCGGGCCATGAAGGCTGACCTGGTGGATCGGATCGTGCTGACCAGGCCGCTGGTGGAGGCCGGGGAACGGGTGGGTTTTCTCCCCGGGGACCTGATGGCCAAGGTCGACCCCTATCTCCGCCCGCTCTACGACGCGCTCTTCGACATGCTCGACGCCGAGCACGCCCAGCGTCTCCTCGACCGCGGCCAGGTGGAGGTAGCCCCACTGGCCTTCATGCGGGGGCGGACCCTTAACAACAGTTTCATCATCCTGGACGAGGCGCAGAACACGACTCCGGAGCAGATGAAGATGTTCCTAACCAGGGTGGGGTTCGGCTCGCGGGTTGTGGTGACTGGTGACATCAGCCAGGTGGACGTACCCGCTGGCCGCAGTGGGCTCGAGGGTCTGGAGTCGATGCTTACTGGGATCAACGGGCTGTCCTTTGTTCGCCTTGGCGCCAGAGACGTGGTCCGGCACCGGATCGTGCAGGACATCGTCGAGGCCTACGACCGGGCCGACTCCCGGTCGGTGGACCGGCCATCTGACGACTGACCCGGTGAGCGACCAAATTCCACAACCCCCGTCCGGTCCACTGGTCACCGTCGTCGACGACCGGTCTGACCGCCGGATCCCCGTGGACAGCGAGCGGTGGTCGTTCCTGGCCACCCGAATCCTGGCCGAGGCCTACACGGGGATGGCCTGGATCGAACTGGCGATTCATTTCGTCGACCCGGAGGCCATCGCGGCCCTGAACCGTGACCACCTCGGGGGTGACGGTCCCACCGACGTGTTGGCTTTCCCGGTCGATCTCCTCGGGGAGGTCCCCGACGGGTCGCCGGTGCTGCTCGGCGACGTGGTGCTCTGTCCGGCAGTCGCGGCGGGGCAAGCATCCGACCACGGCCGGGAAGTCGACGCCGAGCTGTCTCTCCTACTGGTCCACGGGATCCTCCACTTGCTCGGTTACGACCACGCCGACCGGGAAGAGCGCGTCGTGATGCAGCGGCTCGAACAGGAGTTGCTGGAAAGGCATGCCCGGCTGTGAAGACCTACCGATGAGTATCGGAGGAGCGATAGCGCGGCTGCTCCGTTCACTGGCCGAGCGCCTGACTCCCGGATCGGGTGGCGGTGGCGAGCCAGAGGTCTCGGAGGAGGAACTTCTGGCCGTCGCCGATCGGGCCCTGGAGTCTCACTCGATCGAGGTCGAGGAACATGAGTTGATCGGGTCGGTGATTGCCTTTGGCGACACTCTGGTCCGCGAGGTCATGGTGCCCCGACCGGACATCGTCAGTGTCGGTGCCGACTTCACCGCGGCAGCGGCCATGGAGGTGGCGGTGCTCAATGGTTTTAGCCGAGTGCCGGTCAGTGGTACTGGTGTGGACGACATGATCGGGGTGGTCCACGCCAAGGACCTAATGGAGGCTCAGATGGACTCCCGCGGTGAGGTGTTGGTGGGGGAGATGGCTCGGGCACCGTTGTTCGTGCCCGAAACGAAGAACGCCGGTGAGCTTCTCCGGGAGATGCAGTCCAATCGTCACCACATGGCCGTTGTGGTCGATGAGTACGGGGGCACGGCGGGGCTGGTGACCCTCGAGGACCTGCTTGAGGAGGTGGTTGGGGAGATCGTGGACGAATTCGACCGTGAGGAGCCGCTTGCTCAACCGCTCCTCGGCGGTGGGCTCCGGGTTCACGGCCGGATGCCGGTCGACGAGTTGAATGGACTCTTGGGTGAGACTCTGCCCGACGGTGACTGGGACACCGTCGGCGGGCTCCTCTTCGACGCGCTCGGCCATGTGCCCGACGTTGGGGAAAGCCTCGACATGGCCGGACGCAGATTTTGCGTGGAACAGGTGATTGGTCGACGCATCACCCGGGTTCGCATTAGCTCCCTTCCAGGCTCATGAGCCGCGATCGGACCGCCCTTAGCGGGTCGGTCACCTCCGGGATTGTGCAGCCGGCTGGCCACCGGTCCGGTTTTGTGGCCCTCGTTGGTCGACCCAATGTCGGCAAGTCGACTTTGCTAAACGCGCTCCTTGGTCAGAAGGTGACGATCGTTTCCGACAAACCGCAGACCACCCGCACCCAGGTACGCGGGGTCCTTACCCGTCCGGATGTCCAGGCCGTATTCTGTGACACCCCAGGGATTCACAAGCCCCGGACGTTGCTCGGCCGGCGTCTCAACGACACGGCTCGCTCGGCTCTGTCCGACATGGACGTGGTCCTGTTCCTGGTGGAGGCCAACGCTCCGATCGGCCGAGGGGACCGCTTCATCGCCGGGCAA
The DNA here is from genome assembly GCA_022449565.1 of Acidimicrobiales bacterium. Classification (GTDB taxonomy): domain Bacteria; phylum Actinomycetota; class Acidimicrobiia; order Acidimicrobiales; family MedAcidi-G1; genus JAKUSA01. The sequence goes on from JAKUSA010000014.1 coordinate 11,312, forward strand.
CTTCTCCCGGGGCATACCGTATTGGTCCTCAACAAGGTCGACCGGGTGGGTAGCAGCCAGGTGCTCGCCCAGTTGGCGGAGGCCGCGGAGTTCGGGTTCGACGAGTACTTCCCAGTGTCGGCAACCAGCGGTGAAGGCGTCGCCGGTCTCTGCGACCACGTGCTTGGTCGACTCCCCGACGGCCCCCGCTACTACCCAGACGACATGGTCACCGACGTGCCAGAGGCCTTCTGGGTGGCGGAACTGGTCCGCGAGCAGCTACTGACCGAGGTGCGGGAGGAGGTCCCACATTCGCTCGCCACACGGGTGACTGAATGGGAATGGCCGCTAATCCGATGTGAAATCCTCGTGGAACGGGACTCGCAGAAGGGGATCGTGATCGGCAGGAAGGGAGAGGTGCTCAAACGGGTTGGGACCAGGGTGCGCGAGCAACTCCCCGATGGTGCCTTTCTGGAATTGGTGGTCCGGGTCGACAAGAACTGGCAGCGACGCCCCAGGTCCCTTGACCGGCTCGGCTACTAACCTGAATCCCCCGCCACCGGCACTTCGGGGCGATTCGGTAGTTTCGAGGGTGTGCTTCCCGCCGATCTCGACCCGGACCGCATTCCCGGCCACATCGCCTGTGTTATGGATGGCAACGGGCGGTGGGCCCGGGAGCGCGGCCTACCTCGTACTGAAGGTCATGAGGCCGGCGAGGAGGCCTTGTTCGACGTCGTCGAGGGGGCCATCGAGGCGGGGCTGGAGTGGTTCACGGTGTACGCCTTCTCGACGGAGAACTGGCGGCGACCTCCCGAGGAGGTCCGGTTCCTGCTTGACTTCAACGAGCAGATCATCCTGAAGCGTCGAGACCAACTACACGAGCGCAACGTCCGGATCCGCTTCATCGGCCGACGGGACGGCAGGGTTCCCCGACGGGTGATTCGCCGCATGGAGGAGGCCGAAGTGCTCACGCGGGCCAACACCGGACTCACCTTCACGGTGGCCTTCAACTACGGCGGACGAGCCGAACTAGTCGACGCTGTACAACGGATCGTCGACTCGGGCCTGAGGCGGGTCAGCGAGAGAACTGTCGCCCGCCACCTCTACGACCCTGACATGCCCGACCCGGATCTGGTGATCCGCACCTCGGGGGAGCACCGGGTTTCGAACTTCCTGCTGTGGGAGCTGGCCTACAGCGAACTGATTTTCAGCGACACTCTTTGGCCCGACTTCCGCCGGGAAGATCTTTTCACAGCTATTAAGGAGTACCAGGACCGGGAGCGTCGCTACGGGAGCCTGGCCGGTGGGGGTCGGTGAGCCTTTACCGCGCCCGGGGAGTTGTGCTGCGGACCTGGCGCCTCGGCGAGGCCGACCGGATCGTCGTGTTGCTCACCCCTGAGGAGGGGAAGGTACGGGCTGTAGCCAAGGGTGTTCGTAAGACTCGCAGCAAGTTCGGCGGTCGGCTTGAGCCGACCAGCCACGTCGCCCTACAACTGTTCAGGGGTCGCGGCGAACTGGACATCGTCACCCAGGCAGAGACCCTTGACCGCTTCGAGGGCCTCCGGGTGGACCCGGACCGTTTCGCTGACGCCTCAGCGATGCTCGAGATCGCCGACACGGTAGCCCCCGATGGCGATCCGGATCGGCGCCGCTACGAAATGCTGCTCGGTGCTCTACGGACCCTCGACGAGCGGCCCTCCCCACTACTTGTACCGGCCTTCTTCCTGAAGGTGCTCGACCACGAGGGCCTGGCTCCGAGCCTCGCGGCCTGCGTGCGCTGCGGGAGTGACGGTCCACTGGTGGCCGTTGACGTCGGCGAGGGCGGCGTCTTCTGCCAGACGTGTCGTCGCGGCAGGTCGTTGTCCGACGGGGCATTGGCCGTCATGCGGGCCGTCCTGGGCGGTGGCCTGAGTGCTGCTCTGGCCGTCGTCGACCAGCAGGTGTGCGCGGAGGTCGACCAGGTGGTCACCGAGGCCGCCGAGTACCACCTGGAGCGTCGGCTGCGTGCCCGGCGGACTATGTATGGCAACTGAGTGGATCGGTCGGGGAGGCGGTACCGGCTCGCAGACCTCACCGATCCCGGGGACCCTGCCCGGTACCCTTTGCGCCCATGGTCCCCAACGACGAGACCCTCTTCGACAAGGTCGTAAACTTGTCCAAGCGCCGGGGCTTCGTCTTCCAGTCAGCGGAGATCTACGGCGGGTTCAGGTCCACGTACGACTACGGGCCGATCGGCGTCCTTTTGCTACGGGCCGTGAAGGACCAGTGGTGGCGTTCGATGGTGCAGCTTCGCCACGACGTTGTCGGCCTTGACGCATCAATACTGTCGCCCCCTGCCATCTGGGAGGCCTCAGGCCATCTCGCCAACTTCACCGACCCTCTGGTGGACTGCCGCGACTGCGGGGCCCGCCACCGCCAGGACAGGCTCGACAATCCGGAGGTCTGCCCAGCCTGTGGGACCAAAGGAGAGTTGACTGAGGCCCGCCAGTTCAATCTCATGTTCAAGACCCACGCCGGGCCAGTAGTCGAGTCGGCCGCCGAGGTCTACCTGCGTCCGGAGACGGCCCAGGGGATGTTCGTCAACTTTGCCAACGTGGTGAACACCAGTCGGAAGAGGCCGCCCTTCGGTATCGCCCAGGTCGGCAAGTCGTTCCGCAACGAAATCACCCCGGGAAACTTTGTGTTCCGGACGCGCGAGTTCGAACAGATGGAGATGGAGTACTTCGTTCCCCCCGACCAGTCCGAGGAGTGGTTCCGCTACTGGTGTGAGGCACGCCGAGACTGGTATCTGGACCTAGGCATACCATCAGATCGGCTGCGCCTAAGAGACCACGGGGCGGACGAGCTCAGCCACTATTCGGCAGCCACCGCCGATGTCGAGTTCCTATTCCCCTGGGGGTGGGACGAACTGGAGGGGATCGCTAACCGCACTGATTTTGATCTGAAGCAGCATGCGGAGGCCTCCGGCAACCGGCTCGAATACAACGACCCGGGGTCCGGGGAGCGATACGTGCCCCATGTGATCGAGCCGGCGGCCGGTGCGACTCGCACGGCCATGGCTTTCCTGATGGCTGCCTACGACGAGGAGGAGGTCCGCGGCGAGACCCGTACCGTGCTGCGCCTCGACCACCGTCTCGCCCCCTACAAGGTCGCAGTACTCCCACTGTCGAAGAAGGACGAGTTGATCGAACCGTCCAGAGTGGTCCTAGGCGCCCTGCAACCTCACTGGATGTGCGACTACGACCAGACCCAGGCCATCGGCCGCCGCTACCGCCGCCAGGACGAGATCGGCACACCGTTCTGCGTGACCATTGACTTCGACACCCTGGAGGACAGGGCGGTGACGGTTCGGGAGCGCGACTCGATGGATCAGGAGCGGGTTGCGATTGATGACCTGGTCGACCATCTTTCGGGTCGCCTCGCCCACTGATCGGACACCGGTGAGCGCCGAGGCCCACCCCGGGGGCTGGTTAGCCAGCCTGGTCGCCGATGCGGTCACCGACGGGTCGGCGGCGGCCCGGGGCACCGCGGTGGCTGCCGTGTCCCCTGAGTTGGTCGAGCGTCTTCTCCACGGAGGGTTCGAGAACCGGTCGGCCGACCTCGAGGTGGTCGCTACTGGTACGGGGGCCAGTCCGGGCGCCGCTGCGGGCGTGGTCTGCCTGTCCAGCGAGGAGGTAATAGTCGCCGGCGACCGGGACTAACCAGCGATCCTGGTGTGCACCGAAACCTCACCATCCGACGAGCCGGGGATGCGCCTCGCCGAAGGGATCGTGACTACCCGGGGCGGCATGACCAGCCACACCGCGGTGGTGGCCCGGGGGTGGGGACTCCCCGCAGTGGTGGGAGTGGAAGACCTACGAGTGAATGTTGACCACGCCATGATTGGCGGTCACCGTCTCGAACCAGGCGACCGCGTTTCGCTTGATGGTGGCACGGGTGAGGTTCTGGTCGGCAACCTCGAGGTCTCCTCAGTAGAGGTCACTCCTGAGTTGGCGACCCTGCTGAGTTGGGCGGATGAGATCCGCATCGGTCGGGTCGGCGTCAGGGCTAACGCCGACACAGGCGCTGACGCCGAACGGGCCCGTGCCTTCGGCGCTGAGGGGATTGGGCTATGTAGGACTGAGCACATGTTCCTCGGCGACCGACTGCCATTGGTTCAACGTTTCATCGATGCCGATGGTGGACCCGACGAGGCCGACTCCCTAGCGGCACTCGGCCAGGCTCAGCGGGCTGACCTGGCCGCGGTACTTACTGCCATGGCACCCCACCCGGTCACGGTACGACTACTCGACGCGCCGCTGCATGAATTCGCTGGTGGTACCGGATCCACCGAGTGGGCGGAGCACAACCCAATGCTGGGTACCCGTGGGGTGCGCTTGGCCGTGCTCCGGGAGGACCTCTATCGGATGCAGACTCGGGCCGTGCTCGGCGCCCTCGCCGACGTTCGGGCGGCCGGCTGCACGCCCCGGGCCGAAATCATGGTGCCCATGGTCACCGAACCGGCCGAGTTGGCCCTGGTGCGATCCTGGCTTGAGGAGGAGATCGCCGCGTCGTCGGAGTCGATCCAGGTCGGCACGATGATCGAGACCCCACGGGCGGCCCTGGCTGCCGGCATGGTGGCCCTCCACGCCGACTTTTTCTCGTTTGGCACCAACGATCTGACCCAATTGGTGTTCGGATTCAGCCGAGATGACGTAGAACGCAAAATCATGACCCCATACCTGGAGTTGGGTCTCTTGGAGGCCAACCCGTTCGAGATCCTCGACGCTACGGTCGTTGCCCCACTTGTAGCGTCGGCGGTTACTGCGGGTCGGGCCGTCCGGCCTGAGCTGCCAGTGGGCGTCTGCGGCGAACACGGGGGTGATCCGACGTCAATCCGCTACTTGGTGGCAGCAGGGGTCGACTACGTCTCTTGCTCACCTTTCCGAGTGCCTGTGGCCCGACTAGCTGTTGCCCAGGCCCTGCTCGATATTGAGGATTGACGACCGCGGGTCTCCTCTGAGCCGAAAAACGCCGTCGGGGCCCGCTGATAGGTTCCGAGCATGGCGATCGTGGACGACGATGTGCGTCGGGTCCGCGACGAAGCTGACATCGTACGGCTGATCACCCCGCACACACAGTTGAAGAAGGTGGGGCGACAATGGAGCGGTCTGTGCCCGTTTCACAACGAGAAGACTCCTTCCTTTTCGGTGAACCAGGAAAAGGGCGTCTACTACTGCTTTGGGTGCCAGGCCCAGGGTGACGCCATCGAGTTCGTCCGCCAGATGGAGGGCCTGGATTTCGTAGGGGCCGTCGAGGTCCTCGCCGCTCGATCCGGCATCACCCTCCGCTACACGGAAAGGGCCGAGGGTCGTTCCCGGAGCCGCCGTAAGGAACTCACAGAACTGGTCGCCCGGGCGGCCGCCTTCTACCACGAGAGGCTCATGGACCAGGGTGACACCGACGCCCGCCCGGCCCGCGACTACCTGCGGTCCCGCGGCTACGACGGAGAGGTAGCCCGCACCTTCACCATCGGCTGGGCTCCCGACGGCTGGAACGCCCTGTCCACCCACCTGAAGGTCTCCGATGAGGACCTGGTTGCTGCCGGATTGGGGGCACTCAACCGCCATGGCGGTCAGTACGACTTCTTTCGGGCCAGGATCGTGTTCCCCATCTTCGATGAACGGGGTGAAGCAGTGGGTTTCGGCGGCCGGAAGCTTCCCGACGCAGAGGGGCCGAAGTACAAGAACACCTCTGACCGGGCGGAGATCTACTCGAAGAGCCAGATCCTTTACGGGCTCAACTGGGCGAAAACCGAGGCGGGTCGGATGGACGAACTGGTGGTTTGTGAGGGGTACACGGACGTGATCGGCTGCCATCTGGCCGGTGTAGAGCGCTCGGTCGCCACTTGTGGGACAGCACTCACCCCGGACCACGCGCGGAAGATGGCCCGGTTCGTGAAGCGGGTGGTACTGGCCTTCGATGCCGACGGGCCCGGCCAAGCCGCCGCTGAGCGGGTCTATGGGTGGGAGTCGGAGTTCGGCCTCCAGTTCGCAGTCGCCGACCTACCAGCCGGTTCTGATCCCGGCGACCTAGCCCGCTCGGATCCCGAGGGCATGCAACGGGCAATCGCTGAGGCCCGTCCATACCTGGAGTTCCGGGTTGACCGAGTGCTCGAGCGGGCCGAGATGGATTCGCTGGAGGGACGGGCCCGGGCGGCCACCGAGGCGATGGTTCTAGTTGCCGAGCATCCCGAGGAACTAGTACGTGACCAATACGTGATGCGCATCGCCGACCGATGCCTGGTGTCGGCCGACGAAGTACGGCGGCTAGCCACAGTGGGTGGGCGTAACTCACCGAGCTCCGGCCAACGACCTGATGTGCGGTCAGCCGGCGGATCGGGTGGGAACATTCCGGGGAGGTTGACGATCGAACATCAGGCGCTGCGCCTGTTGATCCACCGACCCGAGGACCTGTCGGCCTGGCTGGCCCCAGCCCTGTTCGCCGATCCGGTCGCCGAGATGGCCTACCGCGCATTGGCCGAGGTCGGTGAATTCCATGGCGCCCGGGCGACCGTCGACGACGAGACCGCCGACCTGCTGGGCCGCCTGGCCGTGCAGGATGCTTCCGACGACGACCCGAAGGGCGTGGTCTGCCGGTTGCTGGCACTGGCCGCCGAACGCAATGCGGTCGAGTTGGAGGCCCGAGCCCGCTCCTCCGGGGACCTCGGGACCTACCAGCCGTCGATCGCCTTCTTGCGACGCGGGGTCATTGACCTGCGAGAGACAGTGGCCGACCTTGACCAGGTGGAGCCGTTACTACGGTGGCTCATCGACTACTCAGAAAATGACACCGATGGTTGACGAGGCCCCGGCAGCCTACTCGTGGTCCGGGGTGTCCGAATTCGAGTTCACCCGACTGGTAAGGCACGGGAGGACTCGTGGCCGCCTGAGCCTCGATTAGGTGATCGATGTGGTACGCGACACCGAGTTGACGTCGGAATTGATTGAGGCAGTACGGGCCGATCCATTGAGGAGTTACCTCGAGGGAGACGACCGGGTTGGTTAGGGTCCGCCGCTTCCCCGTGTCATGGGGAAGCCGGTTGGTATCCTTCGCTGTCACCATTCCGGGGTAGCTCAGTTGGCAGAGCGTCGGACTGTTAATCCGCAGGTCGTGGGTTCGAGCCCCACCCCCGGAGCAAGGAAACTGCAGGTCAGAGCCAGTCCTTAGGGGCCGGGGTGATCTTCGAGTAGGCCCTTCTGGCAGCCCTGCTAGTCGGCCCGTCCGATACGAACTAAACACCTACCCACGGCTCGCGCTGCAAAGCCCGCAACTGTCAACAGAAGCAGGGCAGCATCACGACCAGGAAGAAGATGTGAATCACAAACCGACAACCGTGTTCGATCGACTCGGTGCTCTACGGGGCCTGCTCACGATCAGCGACGATGATTTCAATGCCTACATGCGGTCCTACGACGAGTTATTCGTCGACTCGCCCGAAAACACTAAGGCAGACCACGACAACGGTGTTCCGCTGAAGGGGTATCCGCAGGGCAGCAGTGACGAACTCCAGGAGCTTTACAAGGTCATTCATCTACTCTGCACGCTCGGCTCGGTTGAAAAGATGTACATGCCGCCCGAGATCGATCCGGAACAATCAGTGCTCCAGAATCAGATCCTGTTCGAGCGGATTGTTGCCAACGATCTCAATCTGAGCAGAGGAGACAAGGTGCTCGACCTGGGGTGTGGCTGTGGCGCCATAGCCGAGCACATCGCTGAACTCACCGGGGCGACGCCCTACGGCATCAACCTTGACAGATCTCAGATCGAGAAGTCCTGGAAGAACCCGAACCTTTCGAGTTCCAACTTCACCATCGGCGACTTCAACAAACCACTCGAATTCGATGACGGCGCGTTCGACGCTATCTACGCCATCCAGCCGATGACCTACGTCAGCGACCATGAGTTCACATTCAAGGAAGTGTTTCGCGTCCTGAAACCAGGAGGGATGTTCGTCATCAATGACGTCGCGGCGCTCGACGCCTACGACCGCGAAAACGAACACCAGAAGACCCTGATTCAACACACCCGCGAGCTGACCGTGTTCGGAGGGTTCTGGCACTACAAATACTGGGAAGACTCGTACAGGAACGCCGGTTTCAATCTGATCTCCTCCCTAGGGCGACCTGCGGTGGAGATGATCAAGAAAGAGGTCGCACTGTTCGACAAGTACGAAGCGGCGTTCAAGTTCCTCGCCAAGATCCACCTGATTCCGAAGAAGACCGACGCACTGATGAAACGCTTGAACGAAAACAGCCAGTCCTACATCCAAGCCGAGGAAGAGGAACTGCTGACACTCAACTGGCACTGCGTCGGACAGAAACCGGAGTGACTCGGGGCGTTTCCTGAACTGCGTCTCCGCTCGAGTCACCCCGCGAGCGGGGTTTCAGCGGGCCAGAGACGAAAGGGGGGGAGCGCTAGAACCAAGACAGCCCTGCCGGTGGGCGGCGCTCAATGCACACCTCATTGCACAGAATGCACACCACCAGGCGGACACAGACTTACCCGACAGACACAGAGGCGTGAATCCACGGGCGCTAGAGGTCTAGGTGGACACCTCGGACAGATTTCTGTGATTTGTTAATCCGCAGGTCGTGGGTTCGAGCCCCATCCCCGGAGCCAACCTCCTTCTGTCGGTGGTCAGCGGGGAGCGATCTCAGCTCCGGCCGCTCCTCCAGGTGAGACGTGAGCCGAGTAAGTGCCCACCGGGCATCACCACGGCGAGGGCAATGAGGAATGCGGCGAGGGGTCCGACCCCGATCCAGTTAACCAGGGCGTTGGTGACAGCCAGGCGGGTGAAGAGCAGCACCCCGAGGACGAGGTGCATCCCCACCAGCCGTCGGACGCGGTCGAGGAAGGTGCGGGCCGGACGGCCGGCGAAGGTCCACAGGTCGTGGAGAAGGACGGTGAACAGGATCGCGGTCTCGCCGGCGATAGCCGCCGACCGAGTCAGGTTCCAGCCGCTCAGGTCAAAAAGGGCCAGGAACACTACGGCGTCAAGTGCCAGCGCCACCCCGGTGACCGCCAGGTAGCGGACGAGGGCTCGGCTACGCAGTGGGTAGACGCGCAATCGGAGGAGGTGTCGGAGGTAGCCGACGTAGTGACCGACCGCCACCTTGGACCGGCCGGCGGTTCGTTGCAAGAACACATACGGGGATTCAACAAGCCGACGGACATCACAACGGGCTAGGACCTCCAGGAGGATCTTGTAGCCGACGGGATCCATTTCGGTGCCGGCGACGATGTCCCGTCGGAGTAGGAAGTAACCGCTCATCGGGTCGGTTACCCGGCCGATCGTTCCGGGGAGGAGCAGCTGTCCCAGGGTCTGCGCCCCGCGTGAGAGGAGGCGGCGGGCGGGCGACCAGCCGACCATTCCCCCTTCCGGGAGGTGCCGGCTGGCCACAGCGACATCGGCACCCTCACTCATCGAGGCAAGGAGGTCCACGATCACATTGGGCGGGTGTTGCCCATCGCCGTCGATAGCCCCCAGGAGGCGTCCGTGGGCGTACGACCAACCACCGAGTACCGCGGTGGCCAGGCCAGTGGCCTCTTGCCGTCTGATGACGGTCAACTCGGGGATCTCGGTGGTCAACCCGGCGGCTACCCGCCAGGTTTCGTCGGGACTGTCGTCGTCAACGACGATGAGTTCGAAGCCGACTCCGGTGGCTGTCAAGGCTGCGTGGAGGCCCCGGAGAAGGTCGCCGATGTTGTCGGCCTCGTCGTAGGTGGGCACGACCAGGCTGACCTCGATGGTCGGGTCGTACCCGTCTGGGATGGGGCGGGGTTGGTCGCCGGTGACCTCGACGACCTTGCCGGAGGTCACGACGTCTCCTGGCGACGGTGGTAAGTATGGGCGGTCCACGGTACCGGATCGATGGAGGGGTCGATCGGGGAGTGGGTCGGGCTGCGATACTGCAGTAGGGCCGGTAGCTCAGTGGTCAGAGCAGGCGACTCATAATCGCTCGGTCGGGAGTTCGATCCTCCCCCGGCCCACCTGTCCAGGCGGTCATTTCGGGGAGCCAAACGGAACTAAGCGAAACCGCAGGCGAAGCGGGAGGACAGAAGGGCTATGGCCCCCCGGTTCGTCTGTTCCACTCATGCCGACACCCCCTTCCCCTTCTCGGGGTTGGTGCGGAACTCCTTCTCGCACTCCAAGACTGCTTGGGCGAGGCTGCCAGCGTTGGCCGCGTTCGAGTTACCCGCAAACCCTTGACCGATTGCCGCGGCTCGTGCCCAGCACGCCTCCTCACGGGTGGCGTCCGCGTTCACGAAGATGGCGATGGCATTGAGGAGCAGCAAGCTCGCGATGACGATGAAGGCGATGACCTTCCAGGCGCCCCCGGATCGGTTTCCCCCACCTAGCGGATTCGGGTCGAAGTCCATGCAGTATGTCTAGACGCGTCCGGATGGCATTGCCTCAGTGATCGGGTCGTACTTGACACTGGAAACTACGGTGGTCGGCATGGGCACTCGGGAGGTCATCGCTGCGGGCAGCGCGTTTGGGCTGGCGACCAACGCGCAGAGCGACTTGCCCTTCCGGGTACGGGAACTAGCGCGGATGCGCATTGCTCAACTCAACGGCTGCGGACTCTGACTGGGATACAGGAATCCGCCGGGAGCGGAACCAGGGCTTACCGAAGAGGAGTACCAGCACGTCGCCGAGTGGGCTTCGTTTGATGGCTACTCGGCGGCAGAGCGGATCGCCATCGAATACGCCGAGCGCTTTGAGGGCAATGTGGCGGCCTGTGACGATGCTTTCTTCGAACGCCTAGCGGAACACTTCGGGGAGGAGCTCGTCCGGGACCTCACCTTCTGCATCGGCGGCTATCTCGGGATGGGCCGTATCACCCGTGTATTGGACCGCGGTAACGCCTGCCCAATCGTCCACTAAGGAGGGGTCTCGCCGTTACCTCTGGGTGCTCCCAGCTTGCCGGTCCGGAAGGCGCTGGAGCACCTCGAGGCAGGCGGTCAGGTCGGCGATGTCGACGAACTCGTCAGGACGGTGGGCGACGCCGATGTCGCCGGGACCCCACACCACGGCCGGGACACCGGCTGTTTGGAAGAGTCCCGCCTCGGTCCCGTAGGCAACGACGTCGACGGGGGTCTCACCGACCAGGTCGCGCATCAGGTCTAGGGCCGGCGACGACTCCTGCCACTCGAGGCCGTCGACCTCGCAGACGACGTCGGTCCTGATGGCTGCGTCGGGGTGGATTGTGCGCATCTCAGTCAGCAGTTCGTCACCCAGCGCCGCCATCCGGTCCTTGACGAACGCGGCGTCTGCCTGCTGGATGGGCCGCATCTCCCAGTCGAAGGAGCACCGGTCAGCGACAACGCACCGGCCCTGGCCGCCGTGGATCGTGCCGACGTTGAACGTGGTGTGGGGTGGCTCGTAGGGGCTGTCGTCCGGGGCCCGCTCGACGAGTTCGTCCCAGAGCCCCATGAGGCCGGTGATCCAGAGGGTCGCGTAGTGCACGGCGCTGACCGCCCGGCCGGGTTCGGAACTGTGGCCGTTGAGGCCGGTGATCTCGGTCCGGTACTCATAGCAGCCCTTGTGGGCGCCGATGACCCGGAGGCCGGTGGGCTCGCCGATGATGCACGCGGCCGGGCGGCGTCCCGACTGGACCAGTTCCTTAAGCAGGATCGGCGCCCCGTGGAAGCCGTCCTCCTCGTCGAAGGTCAGCGCGACGTGGATCGGGCGCTCGAGGTCGAGGACCGCATACCCGGGGGCCAACGCCAGCACGCAGGCGATGAAGCCCTTCATGTCGGCTGTACCCCGCCCGTAGATCCGGTCTCCACGACGAGTTGCCTTGAAGGGCGGCGTGGCCCAGTCGGCGGCGTCGACGGGGACGACGTCGGAGTGGCCCGAGAGCACGATGCCGCCGTCGACGTTGGGACCGATGGTGGCGAACAGATTGGCCCTGCTCCGGGTCTCGTCGTGCGTGAGGACCAGGTCGGAGCAGAGCGGCCCGAGCTGGTCCTCGACGTATCCGATGAGGTCGACGTTGGGGGTCAGGGCGACGGTCGGGAAAGCGATCAGGTCATCGAGGACAGCCAGTGTCTCATCGAGCAGCGCGTCGTCGCCGGGCATAGATATCAGTCCTTCACGAAGAGTCCGCGGGGGTAGTTGGCCAGCGGCTCAGCGGGCCCCTCGTCGCGGATGAGCAGGCTCTCGGTGATCTCAAGCCCCCAGTCGTCCATCCAGATCCCGGGCATGAAGTGGAAGGTCATGCCCGGCTTGAGGATCGACTCGTCGGTGGGCCGAAACGAGATGGTGCGCTCACCCCAGTCAGGCGGGTAGCTGAGCCCGATCGGATAGCCGCAGCGCCCCTCTTTGTGGATGCCGACCTTCTCGAGGGTTCCGTAGAGGGCGTTGGCAACGTCGCACGCCCGGTTCCCGGCCCGGGCCGCGTCAAGGCCATTTTCGAGCGCGTCGAGCAGCGCCTTCTCGACCTCGAGCATCTCGGGCGGCGGGGTGCCGAGGTACACGGACCTGCACAGCGGCAACTGGTAGCGGCGGTGGGCGCCGGCGATCTCGAAGAAGGTGCCGGCTCCGCGCTCGAACGGCTTGTCGTCCCAAGTTAGGTGCGGGGCCGAGGCGTCGGCTCCGGTAGGGAGCATCGGCACGAAGGCCGCGTAGTCGCCGCCGAACTCCTCGGTGCCCGACATCGCAGTGCGGTAGATCTCACCGACCAGGTCGCATTTACGCATGCCCGGCTCGACGAGTTCTCGGATCCGCTCGTGCATGAGTTCGACAATGCGGGCGGCCCGTCGCATGTAGACGAGTTCCTGCTCGGACTTGACGCCCCGCTGCCAGTTGACGAGCCCGGTGGCGTCGACCACCTCGGTGTCGGGTAGGGCCGCCACGAGGTTCTGGTGGGCGGCCGCCGAGTAGTAGTAGTTGTCGAGTTCCACGCCGACACGGCCACTGGAGAGGCCGAGGTCGACGAGTAACCCTCCCAGCTGCGCGAAGGCGTGGCGCTCGATCGACATGACGTGGTCGTCGGAATAGTCGAGGATGCGGGACTCGTCCATGTAGACGGTGCGGCGGGCGCCGTTGGCGTCCATACGTCGGCCCCACCACCATGGTTCACCATCGTGGGAGACGACTACCGCCTGGGGCGTGTAGAAGGACCATCCGTCGTAGCCAGTCAGCCACGCCATGTTCGACGGGTCAGCGGCGACCATGACCTCGACGCCTGCGGCATCCATCGCGGCGCGCACCTTTGCGAGGCGGGCCGCGTATTCCTCACGGCTGAAGTCCAGTTCGACGTCCCGCACCGGTACAACGTAGTGGTCGTGTGCTGCGGGCGGAATGGACCGGAGGCAAAAGCGTTCGGAACGCAGGCGGACTGTCCGACGGGCAGGTGGTGCCGCGCGAAGAGCACGGCTGGGTAGGCCCCGATCGGCGTCCTAACCGAGGGCGAGGTGGGGACGGCCCTGGCCGGTCACATCCGGTCTCCGGCTTGCTGTTCGAAGAAGGACGCCCCTGTCGGAACCTCGGAGAACGACATCTCGATCGGGGTGCACCGGACACGGTTGGTGCGCACCCCTCGGATGAGTTCCCCCTCGTGCTCGCTGGGGACGTGGCTGGTCTCGAGCGGATAGCTGTCTTCGGATCGGTAGGCGCTGATGAACAGGGTCCTTGGTCGGTCCGACAGGTTCGGGTCCGAGCCGTGCAGGACGCGGCCGTGCATGAGGCAGGCGGACCCCGCCGGTCCGATGCACGGGATCGCCTCGGCCTGTGCTCGTTCGGCGACCTCGGGGGCTACGGCACCCGTGAAGACGCCATCCTGCCAGTGTTCGTACAGGGGCCCGTGGTGGCTGCCGGGCACGAGCTTGGGTGGGCCGTTCTGAAGGGTCACCTCGTCGAGGAAGTAGAGGACGGCGAGCATGTCGTCATTGGTGTGGGCCTCGAACAGGATGTCCTGGTGGAACTTCACCTCGGTGGCGGTTCCGGGTTGTTTCGAGTTGATCTTCGAGTGGTTGAACTCGATGTTCGGTCCGATGAGCTGTGCCGTAACGTCGACGGCGAGGCCTGAGCGCATGACTCCGAGGTAGGCGTCCGACAGTTCGGTCGGTGAGGCGATACGTCGAAGGGCGGGCCGCTCGGCGCAGTGGCCGGGCTCGAGATCGAACCGGGGTCTCCCGTCGATGGTGATGCCGTAGGGTTCGCCGTGGCTACGGCTTTCCTCCACCCAGGCGTCGAACTCGTCGTTGAGGACCTTGAGCACGTCAGGGGGGAGCGCCTCTTCAAGGAACAGGTAGCCGTCACGCTCGAACCGTTCAACCTGCTCCTCCGTGAACACCTTCATGCCTCGTCCTCCTCGAAGATCACTCCGGCGGCTTCCGGGTCCACACCCGCCGGCCGGATCGTTTCTGCGTTAACGGTTAAGAAGAACGTCATGCCCTAAGGCTCGCGCAGTTCCTAGTCCACCTGCTCTTCTAGCGAGGTCTAGCTCCAGGATTGGCTAAAGCTTGACTATGAAACCCGCGACTACCGAAAACCACCGGTGACCTGTGTTTCTGGACCCGTAGTTGCTCGGTTCAGGAGTTCGATCCTCCAACGACCCATTAGCTAGATATCACCCAGGTCGGGGGCCTCGTCGTGCCAGCAGGTGACCCCCCAGGTCACGGCGAGCATCGTGCAATCGGAACCGGGTGCCGCTCCGTGCCAGTGGGCCTCGTCGGGGGGGGCCACGACGAGGGTGCCCGGTTCGAGTTCCACGCGACCGTCCTGCTCAGTCCCGACGCGTCCCCTCCCCGAGACGACGAAGAGCAGCTGCCCACCCGGGTGGTGGTGCCAGTTGGTCACCGCGCCATCGTGGAAGTGACCCAACGCGGTGTCGGGGTCAACCTCGGCGGAGGTGGCATTGAGCAGCTCCAGTTCGACCGGTCCCGTGAAGGGCCCTCCGGGAGTGGGGCTGCGGTCACCGCCGGTGACCACCCTCACGATCGTGACCCTCTCGCCGAGTGATCTACGAACCTCACGGGGCCCACGCTACGGGCCAGGCGGGAAACCCACCAGAGTCTCGGCGGACACTCGGCTGTTCTTGATCAGGTCCTGCTCCGATGGTGGGAATCGCGCCGATTAGGGTTAGCGCCGGGACATCCGGGAACCGGACGGTTTGCCCTGCGCGGACTCACGGTCGGCCGATCGGGAGTCCGCTCCTCCCTTAGGCCACCAACTGAAGGGAGTCGACATGGGGGTGGCTATCGCCGTATTGGGCGGGTTGGTCCAAATTGCGATTCCGATCGCTGTGATCGTCTTCTTCGTCCGACGCCGACGAGGCGGAAATGCCGGCATGGACCTCGGGCTGGTGGTACGGCGACTGTTCGAATACGGCTTCCTGTACGTCCTCCTGTGGATCACCGGTGTGGGAGTGGCCGGGCTTCTTTCCGAACTGTTCGAAGTACTGGAGGGGGCAGCGGCTGACGAAACCGGTGAGGTTGCTCTTTGGTGGACCTTTACTTTGGTGGGAGGCGCTGGTCTGGCCGTACATTCCCTCTTGTTGCGCCGTCGGTTCATCCGCGGGCCTGATGAGACGGCCTTGACCTTTTGGTGGGCGTATCTGAGCGTCGTCGATCTAACTGCCCTGGGCGCCGGGATTGTCTCTTCGGTACTCACCCTTTCATGGCCGATCGCTGGACACACGTTCAACGCCGGCGCCCCAGCTGTTTTGATAGTCGCCGCGACGGCATGGGCGGTTCACTGGCGTCTGGCCGGGCGACCGGTGGCTGTCAGACCGGCCCGCAATCAGGCCCACCTGCTAGTCGGATCCCTGGTTGGGATGGTGGGCCTCGGTGTCAGCTTTGTTCTTGCCCTGAGCCAACTGCTCGGATGGTTCTACGACGGCGTCACCCCTGGGTTGAGACCCGACGTCGACGGCTGGGTTCCGTTGGACACCACCTTCGACGAGGTGGCCGACGCGCTGCCATCGTTGATCACCTTCGGCCTTGTCTGGTGGTGGTACTGGTGGAGGAACGCTCGGTCGACAGGCCACAGCGCACAACGTCACACGTACGTTCTTGTAGTCGGGGTACTCGGTGGGTTGGCCGCTGCGGTCGCCGCGGCTAGCGGGTTTTTCTTCTTATTGCTGTCGTGGCTGTTCGTCGACCAGCACGGGATGTCGGCCACCGAGCATTTCGAACCACTACCCGAGATGGTGGCCCTGTTCCTCGCTGGCACAGCACTCTGGGCTTACCACCGGCGAGAACTCCCACCAGTGCGAGTCCGCACCGAGGTAGAGCGCTCCTACGACTATCTGTCGGCCTGGGTGGGCCTGGTGGCTTCCACGGTGGGCCTGTACGTCCTCCTCGAAGGTGTGGTACTTAGCCGGGTCCTCTCCGGGTCGGGTAGCGGGGGGGGAGAGGCAGATGCGCTGGTACTACTTCTCGTTCTTTTGTCGGTCGGTGGCACCGTCTGGTGGCGAGCCTGGTCTCGCACCAGCTCCCACGCCGAGGACCAGTCAGAGTTGGCTTCACCGGCCCGCCGTATCTATCTGTTTGTGGTGTTTGGCTCCACCGCTCTGGCCGTGCTGGTCGGGCTCCTCTTCCTCGTTTTCAACGTCGTCTACGGCCTCCTCGAACGGGACTTGAGCGCCGACCGGGTCGCCGACATGGGAGTTCCGTTGGCTGTAATCGGCTCGACAGTCGGCGTGGCCGTCTACCACAGTCGCTTCCTCCGACAAATCCGGGCTCTTCGCGTCGGGGAACAACTACCACAACCCAGAACCGGCATCATCGAGACATACGGTCTGTCCCATATCAGCCTCTCGGTCAACGATCCTGAGGTATCCCTCGTCTTCTACACGGCGCTCTTCGGCGTACGCGAGTACTTCCGTGATGAGAACCACATTCAGGCACTTGGACCCGGAGAACACGACGTGCTCGCCTTCGAGCGCCGTCACGATCACGGACTGTCGGGCGGGATCCACCACTTTGGCTTCCGCCTCACCTCGCCCGACGACATCGAATCTGCCATCGAGAAAGCCAAGGCCGTAGGAGCAACGATCCTCCGGCACGGCGAGCACCGTCCCGGCGAACCGTACCTGTACATCGCTGATCCTGATGGCTACGAAATTGAGATCTGGTACGAGCCACATCCCGGTGAAGAACCACCACTGGGCAATGGCAATCCGACAATGGGGTCCGGTTGAACACGGCAATGGCTAGCCACTCATCCAGGACCAAGGTCACGGTTCACTTCAGCCACGCGGTCGGTGCTATGTGATTACCGACAGGCAAACTCAGGAGGGGGACGAAGAGGTCACGGCACTCGACGAACGGTCGTTGGGTTGGCTGCGGTACCTCTATCGCAAGGTAACCACCCCGGACAACTGGGACCGTGACGGTCGGCCCCATCCGCATTGGGACAACATCACCGGGCCGCCGATGTTCTCTTGGCACCGTTTCGACCTGGTCGATTCGAGCTACGCGGTTGCCCTGATGAGCGACCGGACCCCAGCTTGGAGAGAGGTCTATTCGCAGATCCTGGACCAGCTCGTCACCCGGCACACGTCTTGGTGGGCGGCCGAAGACTGGATGACCCAGTTTGGGCCCGATCCCGATCGGGCGAACTACCCGGAGGTATGGCGGCCGCTGATCCCGCCGAACCTCTGGGGCGACTACGACGTTCCAGGTTGGACAGCTAACGGCATCGAGCCCTATGGGGTCCAGATGGATCCGGTAGCAGCCGACGGAATGTTGTTCTTCAAAGGGTTTTTTACTCTTCTGATGGGGCTGCACCGGTACGTCTCCGGCGATGAGAAGTGGGACGATCCGTTTGAGATGATCCGTGATGGCGAAAACACGTTCACCTGGACGCAGTCCGGTATCGCCGCCCATTTGGCTGACCAGTGGCATGAACGCCAGATCGGCGTTCATTGTGAGAACACCAAGATTTGGCCCTATTGACTGAGCGGCGCGGGTCTCGGTCTGAGGCTCCACGATCTGCTCCTGGGAACCAGCCACCACAAGGTATTCGATCGGTGGTGGGAACACGCCGCCAACCACTACGTCACTTGGGAGGATGGCAGGCCCGTCGCCATGGACCTCTACTACGACCCGATCGCTGACGAGCACCTCGCCAGTCCTGCCGGGCTCATCGCCCCGATCTGGTACATGGCCCCCCAGCGGCGTGACTTCGCCGAGACCGCCTGGATGGCTGCGGCGTCGACGAGCGGCCTATTTGGTGATGGAGACCTGCTTGGGCTCGACGACCCGAGGTGGTCGGTGATGCTGGCTTGGCATACCGGTGAATTCGTAGATGGAAAAGTGAAGGCCCGGCTCTGGGATCACCTCGAGGCGTCGTTCGAACCCACTTGGGATCGAGACCTAGGCGAGTTCACGTTCCGGTTCGGCCTCGATGAACCCCACCCGCGCGGCCAGATGAACGCAAGGGCCATGGCCGGCTGGGTCTGTACGCCGGGGGCTTGGCACCGGATCTTTAATGAACCCAACCTGGAGAAGTTCGACGAGCCCACAGTTAGTGGGCTGGATTTTCCTCGCGTCGCTCTGAGCGAGGCCCGCTGGGATGGGACAGCACTCCACCTGGCTGCTCATCCACAGAACGCATCAGCGACCGACACCCGCACCTCGGTCCAGATCGATGGTCTGCCCTCGAACAATGGGTGGATGCTTACCCGCCCGGACGGCAGTACCACAGCTATTGAGATGTCGACCAGCCCCACTGGGACCGAACTTGAGCTAGTAGTTGACGGTGGCGGCTACCAGCTGTGGCGAAGTTGAGAAGGTCGCCGGGGTCTATCGGCTGGATCCACCGAGAAGAACGTCCGATTCGGCTTGCTACAGATCAGTATTAGACAGATTTTCGCCCCAGAGGGATGAAGACGGAATCCGAATCATGGCTGCTGCCGAGGCCCTCGTGGCTCTCGTCGCCGCCTTCCTGCCGCTGTCTGGTGAACAGGTCGCCGCCCTCCTGGGCATCGTGGCCGTGGTCACCGGCGAGCGGGTCGTGAGGAAGGTGAAGGCGTCCTAGCCTGAGCCCACAGCTCCACCACGCAAGGAAGGACCACTTGAAAGCTTGTCCGATCAATCGTTCGCGTACTACTGGTTGGTGGCACCGATGTTGGTGTACCAACTGCAATGGGCGCATGTGGATACGTCACCATGTCTCTGGTGAATGGCAGGGCCAGTCGGTCCGCTAGGTCGCCAAGATCGCTTCGGTTGAATGCTTCTGATATGAGGTAATGGACCTGATCCTGGACCTTGAAAAGCAGGGCGCGTATCATCGGCCCCCGGCAGCACCGTTGATTGGTCGGGCCTAGTTGTTCGGATTCCGTTCCTCGCCCCAGGTGTTCCAGAACGTGAATTTGTCGAGTGGTACTCGGGTGGCCGGCTTGAAATCTGTGCCGAGAGTGTGACCGACGGTGATCAACGCCACTTGCGTCACCTCCTCGTAAGGGATCTCTAGTACCTCGGCGGCTTCCTGTTCGTGGAAGAGGTGAATAGTTGTCCAACAGGTCCCTAGGCCGCGTTCCCGTGCCGCGATCATGAAACTCCACACGCTTGGGATAATCGACGCATAGGTCGACGCACCACCCATGTTCGGCATCTCGTCGAGGCGGCCGGGTAGGCAGGGAACCAGCATGACGGGAACCCTGTGCATGTTCTCCGCCAGGTAGGTGGCCGATTCGATGACCCGGCGCTGTTGGGCGACCTGCAGGTCGCCCATGGTCGCGGCCAACGCCCCGGCGCTGGTGTCCATGTTTGCGTACACCTCGAAGCCTCGTCGGTAGATGTCACCCAGAGCGGCCCGCTTGTCAGCGTCGGTGACCACCAGGAACTGCCACCGCTGACTGTTGGACCCGGTCGGGGCCTGGATGGCCAACTCCAGACACTCCCGGATCAGGTCGTCGTCGACCGGGCGGTCGAAGTCAAGTCGCTTACGCACTGATCGGGTGGTGGATAGGGCATCGTCCACTGAAAGATTGAGGTTCGTCATGGCGGAGACCATAGTGAGAGATGCTGGCTAGGTAGCCATGGTGAGTTGCGGGGAGTTAGGAGGACCTCGGTGGTCAAGTTGACGTTGTGCATGCGCCGACTACCACACCTCACCCGCGCCGAATTTCACCGCTACTGGCGCGACGAGCACCCGAAGGCCGCGCCCGCTGATGCCGTGGAGAGCCTCGGCATCCGGCGCTACGTCCAGGTTTTCGCCCTGCCCGAGGATCTCAACGAGACCCTCCGGGCAGTCCGGGGTGGCGAGGAGGATTTCGACGGTGTGGCCGAGATCTGGCTTGACGGAGCCGACGACTACCTAGACCGCTGGACCGACGGAGCAGGTCTGGAGGCGGTCAGGGCGTTCCTCGACGACGAGGCCAACTTCGTGGACTGGGCCCGGTCGGTGTTCTTCCTCGGAGAGGAAGAAACGGTGATCGGCTGAGACGAGGTCAACCGATCAGCGGCCTTCGACGAGATCGCGGATTCCCTCCACGGTGCGGAACATGTTGGTTGTCTGCTCGTCTTGGCGTCGGGCGATGATCCGGGCCTCCATGTCGGGCATCGACTCGATCGCAATCGTCAGTCCCGACGGCCCGGGGCCCAAGACCATGGTGAAACGCAGGCGGGTGGCACCGGCCAGCGGCTCGAGTTCGAAGCGCCACTGGGCAGCGGGATTTTCGACATCACCAGCGTTCCAGGCGAACACCCGGTCTTCCTCATAGGCCACGACGTGGCACACCACCTGCCAGTCACCTAGGTCGTCCCGTTGGTTCCGACCCCGGAAACGAGCACCGAGCGCCGGTCCGTCATCTATCCATTCGGCACCCTGGAACTCGTCGCTGAACCGGGCCGGGAGGTTGATGTCGACCAGGTGGGGCCAGATGTCACGGGCTGGCGCGTCGACGTCGACCTCGACGGTTACACCTGGCCCGTCAGAGTGGACTGGGGGCCCCTCGGCGGGATGGACGGTGGTACGGCCCCAGCGTTCGAACCAGGTGATCTCCCGGGCCGGCCGGCGGGGCGCCGGGGAGAACTCGTCGCCCGCCGTGTAGGCCACAGGGAGCAACACCACCTGGGTGACCCCGGTCGGGATGCCGAGCAGTTCACCAACCCGGTCGGCGGCCCCAAGATGCAGAGTGGTCCAGGCACTGCCCAGGCCACGCGAACGCAGAGCCAGGCAGAAGCTCCACGCGGCCTGGATCACGGAGTCGAAGAGGCCAGGCTGTCCGCTGCCGTCGTGTTCACCGTAAATGGCCACCAACACAAGGGCCGGTACCTCGTGGAGGTGCTCGGCCAGATACGCCGAGGAGACCATGGTGTGTTCGTTGTGGTGA
>JAKUSA010000140.1 GCA_022449565.1 Acidimicrobiales bacterium
AGGACCTCGAGGGTGTCGTAGTCGAGTTTGACGATCTGTTGCCGGCCGTTGCTCCAGATGACCCGCCGGCCATCCGGGTAGGGCCCCGAGATGAGGCTCCCGAAGTGGCCGGGGCCCAGCCAGGCGTATTGCCGCTCCGTATCACCGATCACCCATCGGCCTTGGGGCCTTGGTCCAGCCAGGGGGCTGCAGTCCTGCTGGTCGCAGCGGCCATGAGCGATCGGGCTTTCGCTGTCGGCCAGGAATGGGTTGCGGTAGCCGATTCTCACCGGGGGTTCCCGGGGCCGGCCACGGCTTCACCCATCGGAGGCCACCCGATCACGCAGTTCGTATTTGAGGACCTTGCCGCTGGCGTTGGTGGGCAAGGTGTCGACAACCACCACTCGTCGGGGCACCTTGAAGTTAGCCATCCGTTCCCGGGCCCAGGCCACAATGGCTTCCTCGTCGGGGTGGGCGTCGGGGGCGGCAACCACGAAGGCCACCCCGACCTCGCCCATCCGCTGGTCGGGGACGCCCACCACCGCCACCTGTCCGATGTCCGGGTGGGAGAGCATCAGGTTCTCCACCTCGGCCGGGTAAACGTTGAACCCGCCGGTGATGAACATGTCCTTGACCCGGTCTGTGATGTCGAGGTAGCCGTCGGCATCCATAACCCCGATGTCACCGGTGTGAAGCCACCCGTCGGCGTCGATCGCCTCGGCTGTCTGCTCCGGGTCGTCTAGGTAGCCGGCCATCACGTTGTAGCCCCGGACAACCACTTCGCCTGGCTCGCCGCGCGCCACCTCTTGGCCGTCGTGGACGACGAGAACCTCGACCCCGTCGATGGCCCGGCCTGAGGTGTTGGCGATCACCTCAGGGTCGTCGTCGTGGCGGCACATGGTGGCGATGCCCGAAGCCTCCGTGAGGCCGTAGCCGGTTACCACCGTCTCGAATCCCAGGCGGTCACGCATGGCGTGGATCATCTCTACCGGGATAGCTGCCGCTCCGGTCACGGCCAATCGGAGGCTGGACATGTCGAAGTCATCGAGGTCGGTGTGGTTGAGAATCGTCTGGTAGATGGCCGGTGGCCCGGGGAGCATGGTGATTCGTTCCTCGGGGATGCGGGCCATCACCGACGGAACGTCAAACACCGGGTGCGGAACCAGGGTGGCCCCCGTCATCAGGCATGCCAGGATTCCGGCGTTGAGCCCGAAGGTGTGGAAGAACGGGTTGACCACCAGGTACCGGTCGTCAGCGTTCAGCCCGATCACGTCGCACCAGGTCTCGTAGGAGCGACAGACCGCGGCGTGTTGGAGCATTGCCCCCTTTGGGGTACCGGTCGTTCCCGAGGTGAACATGATGTGACAGAGGTCGTGGTCGGCCACCGCAGCGGAGCGGATGGTTCGCTCCTCGTCGTCGACCAACACGGAGTCGGCGACGAAGTCTTCCCAGGCGGTGCAACCTGCGGGAACCGTTCCCCGCAGGATCACTGTTTCCTCCAGGCCCGCTCCTTGTCCGGCGGTGGCGAGTAGGTCTACGTAGTCGGTGTCGAGGAAGTCGGTGACGGTAAAGAGCAGACTGGCCGAGGTGCGCTCCAAGATGTAGCCCGCCTCGTGGCCCTTGAAGCGTGTGTTGATAGGTACCAGGGCCGCGCCCGAGCAGTGCACCCCGAGGGCGGCTACCGCCCATTCGGCGGCGTTGGGGGCCCAGACGGCGACCCGGTCACCGGGTCCTATGCCTCTGGCCATCAAGGCCCGGGCCGCGGCGTGGATGTTGTCCCGATAGTCGGCGAAGGTCCAACGCTGATTGCCGTCAACCACGGCCTCCTGGGCCGCGAACCGCTTGGCCGCGTCGTCGATGAGCTCGGGGATAGTGGTCCAGGACATAGCGAGCCCGCTCAGTCCTCGGGGGTTTCCTCGGGTTCTTCGGTGGGTTCGTCTTCGGGTTCTTCGGTGGCGTCGGGGTCCTCACCGTCGGTCAACTTCTGCCAGCGGTCCAGCGCAGTGCGCCATTCGGCCTCGGCAGCCGCCACGGCCTCGGCCCCGGAGCCGCTGTCTTGGGCCTGCTTCAATGCCTCGGTCGCCTGGTCTTTGGCCTTCTCGGCCCGGATTAACTTCCGGGCCATTTCGGCCTCGGCCTCCGCAGCCTCGGCCCGACGGTTGAAGAGAAGCAGGGCCTGGCGTGTCTCATCGTCCATCTCCACCATGGTCCCCAATCATTGCCGTTTCCGGTGTCTGTCCCACCCTCACCACGAGGCAGACCGCTACAACAGCGGTCTGACCTCCTCCCCGAAGGCGGCTAACTGGTCGAGATACTCGTCAAAAGTACGGCTGCGGAACTTGAGGTGGAAGACGTTGGCGCCGACCTGCCGGTCGGCCCGCAACGACTCGGCAATTCGGTCGGCCGAGCCGGTCAGCCATGCCGGCGGCAGATCCTCGGGCGGGTCGCCGATATAGCCCCATGGCGGCATGATCCCGATGTCGAAGGCCGCCCCCTCCCGCCCGGCCTCGGTGGCGGACTTGTGGATGGTGTCGATGATCTCCGGGTACTGGTCGCGGGGGTTGCCCATCGGGATGTAGCCGTCGCCGCGGCGTCCCACCCGGCGCCACGCCGCCGGGCCCGACCCACCGATCCAGATAGGCAGTTCGCCCGACGGAGGGCCCGGTGCGATACCCACCTCGGCGTAGTCGAAGAGGTCACCCCGGTGGGTGACGTGGCGTCCGGCGAACGCGCCGCGGACCGCATCAAGACACTCGTCGAGAATGGCGCCCCGGCGGGAAAACTCGATGCCCAGGGCAGCGAACTCTCCCTCGACGTGACCTGCTCCGACGCCGAGGATGATCCGGTCTCCGGTGAGTTGGGACAGGGTCCCGAACGCGCTGGCCGTGACCAAAGGGTGCCGGTAGGCGGCGACCCAAACCACCGACAGCAGTCGGATCTTCTCGGTCATTGCTCCCAGCCAGGCCAGAGTGGCTACAGGGTCATACCAGGTGGTGCCCATGTGGGCGGCGTAGTCATCGTCCGGTATGGCCACGTGGTCACACACGCCGATGAAGTCGAGGCCAGCCGCCTCAGCAGCCTGGGCCACCGCGACCAACTCCGAGGGACCAGCGTCGTCCTCCCAAGGGTCGACCAGGGTGCGGGTCAGAGTCTGGACGGGCAACTGGATCCCGTAGAGCGCCTCACCTTCGGCTACCACGTTGGTCATCGGTCCTCCCCGCCCCGTGGGGGTCAGGATGGCACGTCCGGTCCCACCCGTTCAGCCTGCGAGGCGGAGCACGGTATGGGCCCTGTTCGAGTCCCACTCGCTGACCGGGTCGTAGTAGCAAGGGCCTAGGCAGGCGGGGACAGGGTTCGGGCCGCCGCCTCGGCGGCGGCCATGGCCGCTGGAAGGTCGTTGAGGTGGCGTTCGGTGGCTCCACCGTCACCGAGGA
>JAKUSA010000141.1 GCA_022449565.1 Acidimicrobiales bacterium
GCGCACTCCGAGTCACCGACCGCGACCTCGTAGGGGCCCGTCTCGTCGTAGTCGACGTAGAAATCGGGGCCGTCCTCGGGGGTCGGGAAGGTGTCGAGGTCGCGGAGTCCCTCGGCGACAGCCGGGGCCCCGCCCACCCGATCCAGCCAGGAGGCGAAGGTCTCACCGGCCTGACGCTCGGCGGTGAACCGGGACACCACCCGTACGGTCGCTTCGGGAGCGTTCCGGGCCGGAAGTCGGAGCGCCTTGTGGCCGAACTGGATCTTCTCGGCACCCACGTGGCCGCCGAGCAGCATCTGGTAGCCAGGCGCTTTCCTGCCGTGGGCCCGCCGTTCGGCGCCGAAGAAGCCGATGTCGGAGGCGTGGTGTTGGCCGCAGCTGTTAGTGCAGCCTGAGATGTTGACCCGCAGGCCACCCACCTCAGCCAGCCCCGCCTCCTCGAGGGCCTCGCCGATGGCCTTGGCCAGGCCGCGGCTCTGGGTCACGGCCAGGTTGCAGGTGTCCGAGCCGGGGCAGGCCACCACGTCCCGGGACAACTCAGCACCGGGTCGGGCCATGTCGGAGGCCTGAAGTTTTTCGAAGAGGGCGGGTAGCTGGTCCTCGGAGAGGTTGCGGAGCACCAGGTTCTGGCGGTTGGTCACCCGCACGTCGACACCGAAAGTCCGCACCATGTCGGCCACCGCCCGGAACTGGTCGGCGGTGAGGTCCCCCAGTTCGCACCACGCGTAGGCCGAGACGGTTCCGTTGCCTGCTCCCCGGACCACGTTGGCTTCGGCCCAGCGGTCGAAGGCTGTCTTCGCCCCGAGGGCCACCGGGGTTCCCTGGCCGATGGCGGTCGGTGTGACGCCGTCGGCCACACCGGCGGGCTCGTCGCCCCAGGCCAGGACCGCGGCGGGGATCCCCCCCGGCCAGCTCGAGGAGGCGGGCAGCATTTTGCGGGTGGAGATCACCAGTCGGCGTACCTCGTCGATTCCCAACTGTTCGACCACCCACTTCATGCGGGCCCGGAGCTTGTTGTCGCGGTTGCCGGTCTGGTCGAAGACCCGGAGGACGGCCTCGATGGTGGGGAGGAGGTCCTCCCGGGAGGTGAACTCCTCAAGGGCCAGGGCCGGGAACGGGGTGGTACCGAGGCCGCCGGCCACGTAGACCCGGAAGCCGGCCTCCACCCGGCCCGCCGCGGTGGTCCGCGTGGCAGCCACCACCCCGACGTCGTTGAACATGGCCTGGCCACAGTCGGTGGAGCATCCCGAGAAGTTGATCTTGAACTTCCGGGGGAGGCGCTGGCTTAGCGGGTTGCGGACGAAGTGGCGGTAGGTGGCCTCGGCCCAGGCGCTGATGTCGAGCACCTCGTAGGGGCAGGCTCCAGCGAGGTGGCATCCCTGTACGTTGCGGACCGTGTCGCCACACGCCTCCCGGGTGGTGAGTCCGACCGCGGCCAGCTTCCGCATCACCTCCGGTACCTCGGTCAACTCCACGAAGTGGAACTGCAGGTTCTGCCGGGT
Source organism: Acidimicrobiales bacterium (assembly GCA_022449565.1). GTDB lineage: Bacteria > Actinomycetota > Acidimicrobiia > Acidimicrobiales > MedAcidi-G1 > JAKUSA01. The sequence continues at coordinate 1,503 of JAKUSA010000141.1, forward strand.
GGTGATGTGGCCCCAGCCTCGGCTGTGTTCGGTGGAGATGGTGGCCAGGGTGTCGAACTGGTCGGCGGAGATGGCCCCGTAGGGGACCTTGATCCGCACCATTTGGCTGGTGCCGCCTTGACGTTGACCGTAGATGCCGTTGTTGAGTCGAAAGACCCGGAAGACGTCCTCGGGGACCCGTCCGGCCAGGTAGCCGTCCAGCATCTCGGTGAACTTTTCGATATCGGCGGCCACCTCGGGTTCGAGGATGGTCGGCGGTGCGGGGAGGGTTGTCTGGCTCACCGGCCACCTCCCGTTTCGGAGGCCATTTCACTGACGAGGGCGCCGAACTCGGCGTCGGCCACGTCTAGGCCGGCCACCTCTCCGACCACCAGCACCGCCGGGGCCCGGATGGTGCCTTCGGCCAGGTCGGCCAGTTCGTCGAGGCGGGTGCGCAGCACCCGCTGCTCGACGCTGGTTGCCGATTCCACTGCGGCCACCGGCGTGGCGGGGGCCATCCCGGCGGTCAGCAGTCGATCGGCGATCGTGGCTGCTCGGGAGGCGCCCATGAGCACGACCAGCGTCGTCCCCAGGCGGGCCAGAGCCTCCCAGTCGAGGGGGTCGGTTCCTGCGGGGTCCTGGTGGCCGGTGACCACCGTGAACCCGCTGGAGAGGCCCCGCATAGTGACCGGGATCCCCGCGGCGGCCGGCCCGGCGATGGCCGAGCTGACGCCGGGGACTACCTCCACTTCGACACCCGCGGACCTCAGGGCCACCGCCTCCTCGGCTCCCCGGCCGAACACGTAGGGGTCGCCGCCCTTGAGACGGACCACCACGGCTGCCCGGCGGGCGGCATCCACCAGCACGGCGTTGATGTGAGCCTGGGCGTCAGATGGTCCCCCGGGGTACTTGCCAGCGTCGATGACCGTGGCCGTGGAGGGGGCCATCTCGAGGATCCGGGAGTCCACCAGGCGGTCGTGGACGACGATGTCGGCCGCAGCGAGCAGGCGGGCGGCCCGCACGGTCAACAGGTCCGGGCTTCCCGGCCCGGCTCCGACCAGGTACACGGTCATCGGACCGCCCCCTCATGGGTGGCGACCAGCCCGACGGCTCTCCGTAGCCGCTCCCGGGCGGCGTCTGTCTGGTCGCCCCGGACCATCTCCAGCAGTTGGTCGTCGAGGGCGTCCTCCCAGCCCGGCGACTCGGTGGTGCCGGTAGCCTCCCGCAGTTCGCCCCGAACCTCGGAGGCCAGGGCCAGCACTCGGGCGTGTTCGGGTCGAATCCACCGGTCGAGGAGGCGTCGGATCCAGGCGGCCACCGCGGGACTGCGGCCGTTGGTGGACACGGCCACCTGTAGGTCACCGTGCCGGCTCACCGCCGGAAGGGTGAACGTACAGTGGGCCGGGTCGTCGGCGCTGTTGAGCCATACCCCGGCCGCCTCGGCATCCCGGTGGACCCGCCCGTCGACCACCGGGTCGCCGGTGGCCGCCACGGCCAGGCGGTAGGAGGCCACCTCACCCCGGTGGTAGGGGCGCCGCTGCCAGTGGAAGCGGGGATCGTCGGTGAGCGGGGGCACCGCCTCGGGGGCGACCACGGTGACCCGGGCTCCGGCGTCGGCCAGGCCAGTGGCCTTGGCCGCGGCGACCCGGCCGCCGCCCACCACCAGCACGGGCCGACCGTCGAGGTCGAGGTTCACGGGATAGGGGCAGGCGGGCACTGACGGTTCCTCCTAAATATGACTAATCAAGTCAAGAATACAACCTATCGACCCGGGCTGGACGAATCAACACATTTCCGATCAACTTTGTCGTGATTTCCGTTAAGGCCTCCGACCGGCCAGACTCCGGGCATGCGCCGTTCGATCGATGACCGTCCCTTCGACCCGGGCGACTACCCGCCCCA
>JAKUSA010000142.1 GCA_022449565.1 Acidimicrobiales bacterium
AGGGACCGGACGATACATATACGGTCCCGGCCATTCCGGCCGGGGACCTACCCGACCGCGACGATCTGGCCCTGGCATGGGCTGACGAGATCCTCCCCACACTTTCCAAAAAGGCCCGAGCTCGCTTTGCCGCCGGCCGGTTCGTCGCGGTTGAGGATGGTGCAGCGGTCTTCGGACTGCCCAACGAGCCGCATATGCGTCGATGCTCGGAAATAGTTGGTGACATGGAGGCCGCGCTGGCCAATCGGTTCGGCGTGACCGTGCCGGTCAGGCTGGTCGTCGACGACGGCCGCTTGGCCGAGCCTGCTCCCCCCAGGCCGTCGACACCGACCGCGCCTACCGACGACGAGGTCGACCTCACCGGTTTGGTGGATGCCGACGCTACGGCCGGTTCGGCAATCGAGAAGCTGACTGAGGCGTTCCCAGGTGCACGACTGGTCGACTCCGAGTGATGGTAACGAGCCCGGGACTCTGACCGCCGTGTACGCCGACGCCGTCCAAGAGGTCATCGACGAACTGGGCCGTCTACCCGGTGTCGGGCCCAAGTCGGCCCAGCGTCTGGCCTTCCACCTCCTGAACCTCCCGTCAGAGGACGTGGCCCGGATGACCACGGCGATCAGCTCCATGAAGGAACGGGTGCGGTTCTGTACGTGCTGTTTCAATATCGCCGAGGAGGACCTCTGCCCTGTCTGTCGCGATCCTCGGCGGGACGAGGGCCAGCTCTGCGTGGTCGAGGAGCCCCGGGACGTCGTGGCGGTCGAACGTACTGGAGAGTTCCGGGGTCGGTACCACGTGCTGGGTGGGGCCCTGAGTCCCATAGACGGGGTGGGCCCGACCCAGCTTCGGATCACCGAGTTGCTGGCCCGGCTGGACCCCGAGTCGGTTACCGAGGTGATTCTGGCCACCAACCCCAATATTGAGGGGGAGGCCACCGCTATGTACCTGGCCCGGTTGTTGGAGCCGCTTGGCGTGGGGGTCACCAAGATCGCTAGCGGTCTCCCGGTGGGTGGTGACCTCGAGTACGCCGATGAACTTACTTTGGGGCGGGCCCTGGTCGGCCGACAGCCGGTCGGCGAGGGATGAGAGACGGGGATGGAATACATCCCGAACGCGGAAACGCCCCCCGGGCCGATGCGGGCAACACCGGCTGTGGCGGGGGACGCTTCCGGGTTGGGTGGAGGGGAATCTCCCAACGTATTGCGTTCATATTACGACCATGACGGGATCATGACAAGTCGGAGAAGAAGTTTCCCGATTTCTGAGCTTCTCCGTCACCGAAATGCAATGGAGGCGCTTAGATGCTCCTGACCCAGATCGACCACGTAGCGATCGCCGTGCACGACCTTGAGGCCGCCGTGGGCTACTACCGGAGGGCTTTCGGGGCCGAGGTTTGTCACCGGGAGGTAATCGAACGGGACGGGGTGGACGAGGCACTGCTTCGGGTCGGGGAGTCCTACGTCCAACTGACCACCGGTATCCGTCCCGACTCCCCAATCTCGAGATTCCTGGAGAGCCGAGGCGAGGGTGTCCATCACGTCGGCTACCGGGTCGAGGACTGCGCGGCGGCCTTGGAGGCCGTGGTAGCCGCCGGCGGTCGGGCCATCGATGACGCACCACGCCCCGGTTCCCGAGGCACGACGGTGGCCTTTGTCCACCCGAAGGGATCCTTCGGCACGCTCATCGAGTTGGTCGAGGAACCTCCCGGCGGCTAGAGGGGCACGGCGATGGAGGTCCATCTGGTTGACGGGACCTACGAGCTCTTCCGCCATCACTTCGCGGTACCGTCGCATGTGACCGCCGAGGGGGTGGAGGTGGCGGCCACCCGGGGGGTACTGGGCTCCGTATTACGGATGATCGAGGACGGGGCCACTCACGTCGGTGTGGCCACCGACCGGATCGTGGAATCGTTCCGGAACGACCTGTTCGCCGGTTACAAGACCGGCGAGGGCATCCCACCAGAATTATTCGCCCAGTTCCCGCTGGTGGAGGCCGTCCTCGAGGCCGCCGGCTTTACTGTCTTTCCCATGGTGGAGTTCGAGGCCGATGACGCCCTGGCCGCTGCGGCCCTACTGGCCGCGGAAGATCCCAGGGTTGAGCGGGTACTGGTCTGCTCCCCCGACAAGGATCTCGCCCAGTGCGTCACCGACGACGGGCGGATCGTGCAACTCGATCGCCGACAGGAAATCCTTTACGACCGGGCTGGGGTCGTCGAGAAGTTCGGGGTCCCTCCGGCCGCCATCCCCGACTGGCTGGCCCTGGTCGGGGACGCCGCTGACGGCATCCCCGGCTTACCCGGGTGGGGGGCCAAGTCCTCGTCCACCCTGCTGGCCCGCTACGGGCATCTAGAGGCCATCCCTGCCGATCCCGAGGACTGGGACGTCACAGTCCGGGGTGCCGCGAAACTGGGCGCCACCCTGGTCGAGCATCGCGACGAAGTACTCCTGTACCGCCATCTGACGACGTTGGATCCGACGGCGCCAGTCATGGCTCATGTCGACGAACTGGCCTGGGAGGGGCCACTTGACCACCTAGGTGATTTGTGCGCCCACCTCGACGCCCCCCGGCTGGCCGAGCGGGCCGTTGCGCTGGCCGGGCGGGGTTCCTGACGGCGGACATCGGTTAGCCGTCGAGAACGGCGAGGACCTCGGCCACCGTCCCCACCCGGCTGATGATCGCCCGGTCCTCGGGCTTGATGAACCCTGCCACCACGACCTTGTCGAGGAAGCAGTCCAGGTCAGCCCAGAAGCCATTCGCGTCGAGTAGTAGAACAGGCTTGGGCTTGTCGTGGAGGTCGAGCTTCGTCCAGGTGGCCGCCTCGAACAGTTCCTCGAGGGTTCCCAGCCCGCCGGGGAGTGCGCAGAAGGCATCAGACCGGTCATACATGGTGCTCTTCCGGTCGTGCATCGAATCCACGACCAAGAGCTCGTCGAGGGCCCGGTGGGCCATCTCGGTCTCCATTAGGTGGGCCGGAACCACTCCCACGGCGTGCCCGCCGGCGGTCAGGATTGCGTCGGCGATGGTTCCCATTACCCCGATACCGCCCCCGCCGTACACGAGGCCCACCCCGGCCCAAGCCATGGCCGCTCCCAACTCGGCGGCCAACAGGTGTACCTCATGGTCGTGGCCTCGGTAGGACCCGCAGAACACCCCCAACCAGCGGTCGGGTTCTCTCCGGTCCGCTGTTACCTTGTCCAACTTGACCACCGTAGCCATGGCTCGAAACCCGGGGTACCTCGGCTGGGCTGCCGCCGGAACGGCCACCCGCCGGTACCCTG
>JAKUSA010000143.1 GCA_022449565.1 Acidimicrobiales bacterium
CGACGCCATGGCCTCTGGTGGGATCTACGACAACTTGGGCGGGGGGTTTTCCCGCTACTCGGTCGACGACCGCTGGCTGGTCCCCCACTTCGAGAAGATGCTCTATGACAACGCTCTCCTGTCCAGGGTCTACCTCCACGCATGGCAGGTCACGGACCACGACCGGTGGCTCCAGGTCGCCTCCGAGACAATCGACTACGTCCGGCGGGATCTCCGACATCCCGCCGGTGGCTTCTACTCGGCCGAGGACGCCGACTCGGAGGGGGTTGAGGGGAAGTTCTACATCTGGTCCGAGGAGGAAATCCGGGAAGTCTGCGGCGGCGATACTGAGGCTGCCCTGTCCTGGTACGGGGTCACCCCGGAGGGCAACTTTGAGGGGGCCAATATTCTCATCCGCCCGGAGCGGGGCGCCCTTATCCGACCCGATGATGTGGAACGATCCCGGGTAGCCCTGTTCCGCCAACGAGACCGTCGGATCCGACCCGGCCTCGACGACAAAGTCCTAACCGAGTGGAACGGCCTGATGCTCTCCACCCTCGCCGAGGGGGCCGCAGCCACCGGGCGGACCGACTGGCTGGAGGACGCCGTGAGCAATGCCCGGTTCCTTTGGGAGAACCTGCGGAGGGACGACGGTCGGTGGATGCGCTCATGGCAGGCCGAGGGAGGTGCCCGGCACCTTGGCTACGCGGCCGACCACGCGGCCATGGTCGACGGTCTAGTCCGGTTGGGCGAGGCAACCGGTGAGGCCCAGTGGACCGACATGGCCGTCGATACCGCCGACACCCTGCTTGTCCGGTTCAGCGACCAGTACAACGGTGGCTTCTTCTCGACCGGCAACGACGCCGAGACCCTCATCACCCGACCCAAAGACGTGTTCGACAATGCTCACCCATCAGCCAACAGCCTGGCGGCCCTGGCTCTGCTCCGACTGGGTGCCCTCACCGGGGAAGGTCGATTCACCGACGCCGCCGAATCGGTCCTTCGGCTACTCGGGCGGAACGCGGCCAGCCAACCGACGGCCTTCGGACGCCTGCTCGAGGCGATCGACCTTTTCCACTCCGGGACCACCGAGGTGGTGGTAACTGGCGACCGGACCGACTTGGTCAGTGCGGTGGCTTCCTCCTACCGACCCAACACCGTCCTGGCCTGGGGGGAACGGCGGCCGGGACCGCTGTGGGACGGACGGGAAGGGAACCAGGCCTGGGTCTGCCGAAATCGGACTTGCACGGCCCCGGTGGATAGCGTCGAGGCGTTGCTCGCCAATCTGGGGGACTAAGCGGCCTTCTCTAGAATGTGAACCCCACACGACGAGCCCAGGCCGATTACATGGGCCAAGCCCACCTTGGCACCCTCGATCTGCCGGTCGCCGGCCTCGCCACGAAGGTGGGTGGTCACTTCGAAGACGTTCGCGACCCCAGTGGCTCCGATGGGGTGGCCCTTCGAGATGAGACCTCCGGAGACATTGACAGGCATAGTGCCGTCACGGAAGGGCGCGCCCGAGTCGATGAAGTCGCCGGCACCGCCCCGCTCGCAGAGCCCCAAGTTGTCGTAATGGATCAACTCGGCCGTGGCGAAGCAGTCGTGCAACTCCACCAGGTCGAGGTCCTCGGGCCCGATCCCTGATAGTTCATAGGCTTTGGTCGCCGCGTTACGGGTCAAGGTGTTCACGTCGGGCTGGACCTGCCCGCCCTCCACGTACGGGTCGGAGGTCAGCACGGAGGCAGAGACCTTCACCGCCCTGCGCTGGACCTCGGTGGGGAGCGAGCGGAGTCGTTCCTCCGACACCAGGACCACCGCGGCGGCCCCGTCACCGGTCGGGCAACACATCAACAGCGTGTTGGGATAACTCTGGAGCGGCGCCTCCATGATCTCCTCCATGGAGAATTCCTTCTGGTATTGAGCTAAGGGGTTCAGCGTTGAGTGCTGGTGGTTCTTGAAGGCCACCCGAGCAAACTGTTCGAAGCCCACCCCGTCGTTCTCGTAGGCGTACTGCATCCCAGCCTGGGCGAACACCCCGGGCATCGTTTCGGTGCCCAGCACTCCGTCGACCCCCATCACGGCTCCGTAACGGCCCGACGGCTCGTAGACCCTCCGCTCCTCCTTGGATGCGCCGGCCAGCAGGCCCATCTTGCCCATTTGCTCGACTCCCACCGCGAGCCCCATGTCTGCCTCTCCGGCCCGTATCGACAGGTAGACAGTTCGCAGAGCGGTGGCACCGGTGGCGCAGGCGTTGGACACGTTGTAGACGGGGATGCCGGTCTGGCCGATCTGCTTCTGGAGCCGTTGGCCCATGCCGGTACTGGCCTGGTAGAGCGTGCCGGCCGCTAGGACATCCATGTCATGGATTGTCACACCGCCGTCGGACATTGCCTCCAAGCTGGCCTGAGCTGCCAGGTCGACGGTGTCCAGTTCTGGGTAACGCCCGAATCGGGTCATACTCGCCCCCAACACCCACACCGTCTCGCCACTCATCTCAGCCTCCGATCCTGTCTCTGATTTCCGTCCTCATAAAGTTCCGGCTCAGGCACGGGTGTAGCCGAAGGCCACGCACTCGGTGCCATCATCGTCGGTTCCGCACACGTAGGTGGTCAACTCGAGAGCCATTCCTAACTTGGCTTCCGCCGGGTCGTCGAGCCCTACGACGTTGGATCGTACGGTCGTTCCGTCATCAGTCTCGACTATTGCCGATACGAACGGTACCTCTACCGTGGGCGCCGCCCGGTGGACGATGCTGAACGCTTTGAGGACAGCCTGATTAGCCACCCGGGTCGTCGTAAATCCTGTGGCCCCGCAGGCACCACAAGCGTTCCGACGGTCGAAGAAGCGGGCTCCACATGACGAGCACTGGTTGGTGAGCAGGTGCGGTACTTCCTCGAGTTGGAGGTAGTCAACAATCGGAACCCGGGGCGTATCGCTCTCGACGGACATCGTCACCTCTCGCAGCGGTCGCGCATGACTCGCGCGCCGGAGCTTATCGATACGCGGTTCCCGACCCGAAACGGGGGCCGAGCCGCTCACCAGTAACCGAGGTGGACAACCTCTTCCAGCGGACGACGGGCGCGTCGGGCCGCGTGGCCCGGCCGGTCGCCGACGGGCTCTGGGTGGCCAATGGCCACCGTGCCGACGGCGCGAGCTTCGTCTGGTATCCCGAAACGTTCTCTGATGGGCGTCTCCTGGGCGAACAAGCCGAAGAAACAGCAGCTGAGCCCCTACTCGTCGTCCAATAGCTGTAGCGCCATGTCCGC
>JAKUSA010000144.1 GCA_022449565.1 Acidimicrobiales bacterium
CTCTGTCATCCCTCCGTACCGAAGCGTACCGGTGGCGTTCACGGGCCTCGGGTGTCGCCGGTAGCATCGGGGGTCCGAGGAGAGGTGGCCGAGTCCGGTTGAAGGCGCTCCCCTGCTAAGGGAGTAAGGGCCCAAAAGCTCTTCGTGGGTTCAAATCCCACCCTCTCCGCCACTGTTCCGAGTGGGCGCCCCGAAGGCGGCTTCTACACTCTTGCTGCGGCGCCTGTAGCTAAGCTGGATAGAGCGTCTGGCTACGGACCAGAAGGCCGGGGGTTCGACTCCCTCCAGGCGCGCTATGTCCCGGCAGACCCCGGGAACCCGGTTGCCTCGATCACTCCGACTACCAAATCCGGGTTGTCAACGGCCGCAAGGTCTTCAGCGATCACGGCGTAATCCGAGGTGGGGCGAACCAGGTAGCCGTACAGATGGAGAGGTTCCCGGACACCGACATCCAGCGAGTTCACGGCATCAGAGATCGCCTCGTTCAGCCGGTCCCGGAGCCCCACATTCGACCAACTTGTGACGAGCGGCGGCGCCGGCGCAGATTTCGTGACCGACAGGACACGAAGGGCATCGGTTCCCGGTTCGTGGTCGAGCCCGAGTCTCCAACTGACGTCGTCGACGACCCCTAGGTCAGCCCGGCCTTCCGCGACCGCTCGGATCGATTCCCGGTGACTGCCGCTGGCCACTACCTTCTCGAAGAACGCTCCGTTCCCGGCCAGCGGGGCCACGGTAGCGACCAGGGATCCGTAGCCGGAATGTGAATCGGCACCGTTGACGACGGCCCGGCGCCTCGCGAACCCGTCGAGCCCCTCTGTCGGGTCGTCGACCCGGCAGATCAGCACCGACCGGTAGTCGCCGAATGGGCAACCCTCGACACCGTGGTCGAGTGCCCCCAACACCTCCACACGTCCCCGTAGCCCGGCGGCCACCGGACACCCACAGATGTCGCTAACCAGAAGATCAGGACTGGTCCACAGTTGGTAGGGATCATCCGGTCGCCACAGGTGGTTTGGCGCGTCGACACCAAGCGGGCGGAGCCGGTCAGCGATCGCCACCCAAAGGGCGTCGATAGGGCCGCGTACCTCGGGCCAGTCATACATAGGTAGCCCGGCTACCGGACTACTCACCTGTTCACAACTCTCTCCAGGCCATCCAAGTGGGTTCTGCCCCCACTTCGGGCCCGTAATCCCAGTATTTGGTGCGATCCAGGACGATTTCGTGATTTGAGTCGACCCCGCCGGATAGGCGGCCGTTGTGAATGCGTACGTCGCGATAGAGGTCTGGCGACAACGCGACAGCCCCTCGGTGGACGTGGTTGCTCCGCCAGTCCTCGGTGTCGGACGGCACCTCGTGGAGCACCAGATTGGCCCAGAAACCATCGATCATTTCGATGGTCGAGTAACTGCAGATTCCGGGGTGGTATTTGAACTCGGCCGTTAGGTCACGGTCCAGGGCGTCGATTGGGTCCTCGCCGGCCACCGGGCTAGCCCCGGTGGCCTGACGTCGGCTTCCGAAGAACCCCACCACCTCGAGGTCTCGACCGTCGAGCAGCCGAGCCAGCCGGCATGGGACGATCCGGCGCTTCAGTCCGTGGACGAACCAGACGATTGGCTCGTATTCCTCCACTTCCACGACGCCGTTCTGGGCCAGTCGCACCAACGCCCGGACGTCCTGGAGCATGTAGGCCAACAACCCACGGTCTGCCGCGTACAGGCCCGGGTCGGTGCACGGTCGTCCGGGAACTAACTCGTCAGCACCGATCCGGCGACTGTTATGACCATCCCCGGCCGCCGGATCCCCCGAGCGCCGCCCGCTTTCCATAGGAGCGATTCTCGCAGCGCCCACCCCCTGTCGTTGACCAACTACCGAGACGGGGCCTCCTGGCATGCCTGAGCCTCCATCCCCCGAGGGTCTCCCTGGGGTCACTCGCCGAGGGTGCCGAGGTGGTAGCCGGCTTCGGAAGGGTCCTCGTCGGGCCAGTTGGTGCGCCACACCTCAGCCGACACCTCACCCACCGGTATTGGGTCACGTCTGAACCCGGGAACGGGCTCAACGAGCGGTTCGACAACCACCCCGTGGTTGGGCACCGCGAAGTAGGGGGCGCTGTAGCGATCATTGTCGGTTCGGTTCACCACCCGGTGAGGGGTAGAGACGAACCGGCCGCCTGACCACAACTCCAACAGGTCCCCCACATTGACCAGCAGCGCCTCCGGTGGTCCTACCGCCTCCATCCAACGCCCGTCGCGGCCCTGGACATCGAGCCCCCCCGCCGGATCAGGGTGAAGGATGGTGACAGCACTGATGTCCTTGTGGGGGTGGATGCCCAGCGATTCTCCAGTGGGCGGACCGGGCGGATAGTGGAGCAGTGTCATGTTGGTCAGCGGGGCGTCGAACAGGGCTAGGAGCGCCGTCGGGTCGATGCCTGACGCATCGGCCAACGCCTCCAACAGGGTTGCGGACAGACGGTCGCATCCGACCCAGTATTCGAGCACCACTTCGGCCATCCCCGGAAGGTGGTCGGGCCAGCGGTTCGAACCGTAGAGCGGGCATTCGTCCCGAATCGGGTGGTCGTCGGGGCATTCCCAGTGCAGTTTGAAGCCCTCGTAAGAGTCGGGCGGTGACGTGCCGTCGTGGCGGTTGGGGGTGAAGAACTCGAGCGGGATATAACCGCGGTAGTTCTCCCTGTCTATCTGCCAGCGACTCTTGGTGTCCTGGTCGGCGGCGAACACCCGGGGAAGAAGGTCCTGTAGTGCGGCCAGGGTTTCCAAGCCGACACCATGGCCGGTGACAAACGCGAATCCGATGCCGGAAAACGCCTCTACCAGGTCGGCCACCGTGCCCGACGCGCTGGCCTCGCCCCAACCGGACAGGGAATCCAGGTCGACGACCGGTATGCCCACCTCAGGGAATCCCGGCACCGGTAACCATCGGCCAGATCATGCCACCAGGTCCTAGGCTCGCCGCTCGTGGCCGCCGATTCGAGCCCCAGGAGGCCCCCCGTCGATCAGACTCTGGTCGATTTCGCGGTCTCCATTGCCCGGGAGGCCGGTGAACTCACCCTGGGGTGGTTCGAGGCGCCAGGGCTCGACGTCGTGCGAAAAACCGACGGGGCGCCGGTAACCGCGGCCGACCGGGAGGCGGAACGTCTTCTCCGCGATCGGATCGCCGTCGCCCACCCAGACGACTCCGTCATTGGTGAGGAGGGGAACGACA
>JAKUSA010000145.1 GCA_022449565.1 Acidimicrobiales bacterium
TGGAGGGCACCGGGCCCAGGTAGAGGCCGCCATAGTCAGCGACGACCCGAGCTGCCGAGAGGCGCGGGAAACGTTCGCCCAACGACAGCTTTATGTAGGCATATCGGGACCAGTTGGTTCCGTGCCGGTTGCACCGGGGAAGGTGCTCGTGGATCAACCTGATCTCGATGACCGCAGCCTCCAGTGGGCTGGTGCATACCACATGGTCGATGCGCGCCATTTCGGCAAGGATCCGTGAGGCCTTTCGCCGACGGTCGCTGGAGAAGTAACTGCGCACTCTGGACCGAAGATTGGTGGCCTTACCGACGTAGAGAACATGGTCGTTTCGGTCGCGGAAGAGGTAGACGCCGGGAGAGCGCGGCAGGTCCTCAGTCAGGGCGAGCTTTCCGGCCTGCGGGTGGCCGGCCATGGAGGGGAGGCCGAGAAGATCGTCAAGACCGCTGGCCCCCAGCGTCCCTGCCCTTTCGATCAACAGATGCAGGAGGTCGGCAGTGGCTAAGACATCGTCGAGGGCCCGGTGGCGGGGCTGATGGTCGAGTCGGAGGTGTCGGGTGAGGGTACCGAGGCGGCAGTTTGGGACTTCGTCGCGAAGCAGTCGGCGTGCCAGAGCGCAGGTGTCCACCGACCGGTTGGCTAGCGGGGCGCGCCCAGCGAGCCGGGCCGCCTCCCGGAGGAATGAGAGGTCGAATCGTACGTTGTGGCCGACCAGCACTGCGTCGCCGACGAACTCCTCAAGCGAGGGTAGAACATCGCGGATACTTGGCGCCCCGGCCACCATGGACTCGGTTATTCCGGTAAGGACGGTAATCGACGGTGGGATACCGCAGCCCGGGTCGACCATGGTCTGGAAGGTCCCGAGGCACTCTCCTCCCCGGAACCGTGCCGCGCCCACCTCGGTGATGGCACAGTCGCGGGCCGAGGTGCCGGTGGTTTCGAGATCGACTACGCAGAACGTGACTTCCGAAAGCGGAATACCCAGGTCGTCAAGGCTCCGCTGTGCATACGTCGGCGGGGGTCTGTCACAGGGCACAGCCAACATGGTCCCTATGGCCTGTGACACCCCGGACGCACACCTCGTCATCGACTGCGACACCTGTACCCGACAGGGGACCACCACCTGTGAGGACTGCGTTGTCACCTTCCTTTGCGAGCGTCGGCCCGACCAGGCGGTAGTAGTCGACCTTGACGAGTACCGCGCCTTACGGCTACTGGGCGAGGCCGGCCTCGTCCCTCCATTGCGGCACTCTGACCGCTCTCCCATGGGTTGATCCCCGAGCGGGCCGCGCGAGCATGGCGGTGTGGACACCCAGGCGTCTACCGAATCCCCGGTCGACTGCACCGTCGATTACTTGGAACTCCTGGTCGAGGTGGGGCGCCAAGCCGGCCTGGATGCTGTGGGGGTGGCCGGCGCCGAACCGTTCACTGGGGTTCGATCCGAACTGGAACGCCGTCGCAACGCCGGACTGCACGGAGGCATGCAGTTCACCTATCGGAATCCCGAACGCTCGACCACCCCCGCCCGGATTCTCCCCGGTGCCCGCTCCTTGGTGGTCGGCGCTCTCCGAACCGCCGCCCCCCGCCTCAGCGAGGTCGCCCCGGGCCGCCTCCGGATCGCTGCCTATGCCCGACACGACTACTACGCAACCCTAAGGGAAGCTCTTGGGAGGGTGGCCGGCCGCCTGGAGGCCGACGGCTGGCAGGCTCGGGTGGTGGCCGACGACAACGCCCTGGTCGACCGAGCGGCCGCCGTCCGGGCGGGAATCGGTTGGTACGGTAAGAACGCCAACGTCCTCATTCCTGGTCGGGGTAGTTGGTTCGTGCTCGGCTCGGTGGTCACCGATGCTCCGCTTCCGGAGGGCCAACCGATGGGCGATGGTTGTGGTTCCTGCCAGCGTTGCCTGGACAGTTGTCCGACCGGAGCCATCGTGGCCCCGGGGGTGGTCGACGCCCGCCGGTGCTTGGCCTGGCTGGTGCAGGCCCCGGGGGCGATCCCCGTCGAGTTCCGCGAGTCCATAGGTGGCCGGCTGTACGGCTGTGACGACTGCCAGGAGGTCTGCCCGGTCGGGCGTTCCGAGAGGGACGGTGAGGACTTTGGGGCCCCGGCTGCCGACCGCGACGCCTTCGAGATCCTCTCGGCGTCGGACGAGGAACTCCTCGAGCACTTCGGCGCTTGGTACATCGCCGATCGTGACCCCCGGTATCTGAGACGAAACGCGCTTGTGGCAATGGCCAATTCGGCGCCCACCGGTGACGGCCAGGCTGCTGCCCTGATAGGCCACTACCTGTCCGACCCCGACCCCCTGCTGCGGGCCCACGCGGTCTGGGCCGCGGCCCGTGTCGGACGATCCGACCTACTGGGAGAGGCTTGTGATGAACCTGATCCCACTGTCCGTGAGGAAATTGAGCGCGTCGTCGGCCGCGGATCCTGATGCGCCGCCATCTCCTGGTCACCAATGACTTTCCGCCCAAGGTGGGGGGAATCCAGTCCTACCTGTGGGAACTCTGGCGACGACTCCCTGCCGGTGACGTTGCCGTCTACACCACCCCGTACCCCGGAGCCACCGACTTCGACCGGGCCCAGGGCTTTGCCCTGGAACGGTCCCCGGAGCCCGTCCTACTGCCGTACCCGTGGCTGCCGGGCCGGATCGACCGCTTGGCGGTGCGACACGACGCGGATCTGGTGGTCTGGGACCCGGCGGTCCCCCTCGGGTTGACCGCACCCCATGTCGACCGACCCTACGCGGTGGTCCTCCACGGGTCCGAGGTGACGGTCCCTGGCCGCCTACCTGTCACCCGGGCCCTCCTGACCCGAGTACTCGACAGGGCCTCACTGGTGATTTGCGCCGGCCGGTACCCGGCCGCCGAGGCTGAGCGGGCCGTCGGACGACCTCTGCCGACTGTAGTAGTTCCGCCAGGGGTCGACGTCCGGCGGTTCGTCCCCCTCGACAAGGGCGAGCGGGCATCGGCCCGCCTCGAGTTCGGGCTCCCGATAGACGCCCCGCTCGTCGTGGCGGTGACGCGACTGGTGCCCCGGAAGGGAATGGACACGCTGATTCGGGCTGGTGGGCTGTTGCGGTCCCGGTTCCCTAATCTGGTGGTTGCGATCGCCGGCACGGGACGCGACGAGCGCCGATTACAGGAACTCGCTCAACGATCGGGCGTCACGGTACGACTACTGGGCCGGGTGCCCGACGGTCTCCTGCCGGCGCTTCTTG
>JAKUSA010000146.1 GCA_022449565.1 Acidimicrobiales bacterium
ATCGGGTTCGAGAACAGTGCCAGGCGGGTAGTTTGACTGGGGCGGTCGCCTCCTAAAAGGTAACGGAGGCGCCCAAAGGTTCTCTCAGTCTGGTTGGCAATCAGACGTCGAGTGCAATGGCACAAGAGAGCTTAACTGCGAGACTTACAAGTCGAGCAGGTGCGAAAGCAGGGCATAGTGATCCGGCGGTTGCGTGTGGAAGCGCCGTCGCTCAACGGATAAAAGGTACCCCGGGGATAACAGGCTCATCTTCCCCAAGAGTCCATATCGACGGGAAGGTTTGGCACCTCGATGTCGGCTCATCGCATCCTGGGGCTGAAGCAGGTCCCAAGGGTTGGGCTGTTCGCCCATTAAAGCGGTACGCGAGCTGGGTTTAGAACGTCGTGAGACAGTTCGGTCCCTATCCTCTGTAGCCGTAGGAGATTTGAGAAAGGCTGTCCCCAGTACGAGAGGACCGGGACGGACGTAGCTCTCGTGTGCCAGTTGTCCCGCCAGGGGCATGGCTGGTTGGCGACCTACGGAAGGGATAACCGCTGAAAGCATCTAAGTGGGAAGCCCTTTTCGAGATGAGATCTCCCACCGGGAAAACCGGGTAAGGCCCGTGGCAGACCACCACGTTGATAGGCCGGAGGTGTAAGCACGGCAACGTGTTCAGCCGACCGGTACTAATCGGCCGAGGGCTTGGTTACCCATCGACCATCGATGGGGGTGTTTGTGTTCGCTGTGGAGTGCTTGGGGGTCTCAAAGGCCCTATTGACAACTGAGAACGCGGACCTGCCGCCCAAGGTGGTGGGTCGCACCGGTTTCCGGTGGCTATGGCGGCGGGGCCACACCCGTTCCCATTCCGAACACGGAAGTTAAGCCCGCCAGCGCCGATGGTACTTGGGACGTGCGTCCCTGGGAGAGTAGGTCGTCGCCGGATTTCTTTTTCCTCGAGCGGGGCTTTAGGGCCCCGCTCGAGCGCGTTCGGGGTGCATCCGGTCGTCGGTAGGGTCGGCACCATGAATAACCCGAAAGGGCAGCCACTCCGTGGCACTGACGGACCCAGGGGCCGCGGGAGCGGCGCTCGGCAGCCCTCGGGTCGGGGGAAGCCGCCTGGGTCGTCGAAGGGTCGGGGGAAGCCGCCTGGGTCGTCGAAGGGTCGGGGGAACGTCACTGAGCCCCCTCGGGATTGGGGCGGCGTTGCCCGCCGGGGCGCCGGCCACCTGGCCCGGGTGGACCGGGAAGATCGGCGGGCTCGCGCCGGAAGGACTGCCGAACGGGCGCAACGGGCTGCCGAGCGTTCACAGCGCCCAACCTCGCCAGTCAGGGAACATGCCGACCGGCTCCACGCGGAAGCCGTCGAGGCCATTTCACGTGGTGGGCAGGTCGTCCGGAACCGTCGGCCCCCGAAGGCTCACGATCGGGAGCCCCTGCCTAGGGCGCCTCTCCGACTGCCGGACGCGGACACGATGTTGCGTCATGTCCTGGGCGACGGACCGGGTGGGCGTGCCGCGGCCCGACTCCGGGAGGCGGCACGCGCCTTCGAAGATGAGCGCTTTGGAGAGGCCCGCCGCATCCTTAACCCCCTTGTCGAACGGGCGCCGCATGTGGCCGAAGTGGTTGAACTCCTCGGTTTGACCCACTACCGGATGGGCCACTGGCGGGCCGCGGCCCACCGACTCGAGGACTTCCGCCGGATCACAGGAGGCACCGAGCAGCATCCCGTGCTGGCCGATTGCTACAGGGCCCAGGGGCGGTGGTCGGACGTCGACGAGCTCTGGTCCGAGTTGCGGGCCTCTTCCCCCGGTGCCTCCCTGGTGACTGAGGGCCGGTTGGTGACCGCCGGAGCACTGGCCGACCGGGGTCGGCTGGCTGACGCCATCCAACTGTTGGAGCGGGGGTGGTCGGTACCGCGCCGACCCAGGGACCACCACCTACGGCGTGCCTACGCACTCGCCGATCTGTACGAACGCTCGGGCGCCGTTCCGCGGGCTCGGCAACTCTTTGGCTGGCTCGACCGGAATGCCCCGGGCTTCGCCGACACGACGGACCGGCTCCGGGCCCTGCTCTGAGACTCGGTGGGACGGCGCGCCCGAAGGATCCTGCCGACCTGGAAAGGGCCGCTGGGCCGGCGCGGCGCGCGCCTAGGGTGGGCGGCATAGGACCGACCGGTCCGGCTATCCGACGAGGAGCAGACCCGGTGGATATCGAGACCCTGCTCGGCGACCAGGCCGAGTACCTCCTGGAACACAAGGCGACCGGCGTCCCGGTGGCCATGCTCACCACACCCGGCCCGGAGTTCGTAGCTGACGCCTTCGGATCCTCGGATCGCTCCCCCCAGGTCCTGCGCAACCTCCAGTCCCTCCTCGACCACGGCCGCCTGGCCGGTACCGGCTACGTCTCGATCCTGCCCGTCGACCAGGGGATCGAACATTCGGCCGCCGCATCCTTTGCCCCGAATCCCCGGTACTTTGATCCGGAGGGAATCGTCGAACTGGCCATCGAGGGTGGCTGTAACGCGGTGGCCACCACGTTTGGCGTCCTAGGAGCGGTGTCCCGTCGCTACGCCCACCGCATCCCGTTTGTTGCCAAACTGAACCACAACGAACTGTTGACCCTGCCCAACCGGTTCGACCAGGTCATGTTCGGCACGGTCGAGCAGGCCTTCGAGCTCGGCGCAGCCGGGGTAGGCGCCACCATCTACTTCGGGTCCGAGGAGTCCACCCGACAAATCGGCGAGGTCAGCGAGGCCTTCGCGGACGCACACTCATTGGGCATGTTCACCGTGTTGTGGTGCTACCTGCGCAACCCCGGCTTCAAGGTGGACGACACCGACCACCACCTTTCTGCCGACCTGACCGGGCAGGCCAATCACCTCGGGGTGACCATCGGGGCCGACATCATCAAGCAGAAACTGCCCGAGAACAACGGCGGCTATCGGGCTATCCCGGACTACGGGAAGACCCATGACCTGGTCTACGACGAGCTGACCAGCGACCATCCCATCGACTTGTGCCGCTGGCAGGTGGCCAACTGCTACATGGGCCGGATCGGGTTGATTAACAGCGGCGGCGCCTCCGGCGGGGCGGGCGACCTGGCCGAGGCCGTCTGCACGGCGGTGATCAACAAGCGGGCCGGTGGCATGGGTCTCATCAGTGGTCGCAAGGCCTTCCAACGGCCTATGGCCGAGGGAGTCAAGTTGCTCAACGCCATCCAGGACGTATACCTCG
>JAKUSA010000147.1 GCA_022449565.1 Acidimicrobiales bacterium
CCCGTAGCCTCAGCCGCCCGTCTCCTCGGCCTTCTTGTGCTGGTAGATCTCCTTGCAGGCCGGACAGACCGGGTAGCGGTCCGGGTTGCGGCCGGGCACCCAGACCTTGCCGCAGAGGGCCACGATCGGCCTACCTGTAACCGCCGACTTCACGATGTCGGCCTTCCGGGCGAAATGGGCGAAGCGGTCGTGGTCGCCGTCGTCCAGCGTGGGCTGGATGATCGTCTCCGTCGGGGTGGCCGTCTCCAACTCCGAGAGGCGGACGAACCGGGGCACCGGGCCGGACATCGCTCCACCGGTCATCCGACTTTCTGTAGCCCTCCTGATACCGCCCGACCTTAGGCCCCTTGCTTAGGCGAGGGGCTTTCGTCGTTGGGGCCAGATCGCTGCTGAAGTTTCCATACCTTCCCCCATGGGTGTCGATGCCACTTACGTGCACCGACGCTCGGCCATGGAGGCCGGAAGGTCTGCTTAGTAAAACGTCTCTGGTGCCGGTGGGCGTACCACAAACACCCTGGTCAGAGGGGATTTCCTGCGCTTAAGCCAGGGTGTTGTGCGTTCCGAAGCCTGATTGACAGCCAAGTTGACAGCCATCAGATCCGCAACGTCGAGGTCTACGGTGGTGTTGGTTGCCCTAGTTCTTGGCGGCTTCGTAGTAGGGGTTCTGACCGGAGGCGTGGTCAGTGACGTCGATGACCGCGGTGATCTCGGGGATCGCTTCTTTGATGGCGTGCTCAATGCCCTGACTTAGCGTCACCGAGGCCATGCCGCAGCCCTGGCAGCCTCCGCCCAGTCGCAGGTAGGCGGTTCCACCCTCTACCGCTACAAGCTCTGCTACGCCGCCGTGTGCCGCGATGGAGGGGTTGATCTGCTGGTCGAGCACCTGCACCACCCGCTGTTCCAGCGGGCCACTGAGGTCGGGGGGTGGGCCGTCGGTAGCGATTCGCGGGCTTGGCCGGTTGGGGTTGTCCAGTACCAGGCCTGGCTTGAGAAGGTCGCGGGACTCATCGAGAGTGGCGCCTGTGACGTTTTCCACTGACTCAGCAGGGATGACCACGGTGAGCAGGCCGTGGGCCTCGAGGTGATCGGCGGGAGAGATGTCCTGTGGCCCGATCATGGCCAGTTCGTAGTTGAACTGGCCATCGCGTACCCCAGCGACGCGTATTTCGAGCGAGAGCTCGTCGCCGTCGGGTTCGTCGGAGATGAGGTCCAGGATCCTGGCCAGCGCAGTGTCGGTGATCGAAAGCACCGGGTCGGCCATGGCTGTCTCCTCCGGGGCGACTGGTTCGGCCATGACAAACTCCTCCGGGGCGACTGGTGACGACTATTTTACCGCGGACCGGCGCCGGGCATCTATGTAGCATCGTCGTGTCGTGACGCGTGTGCTGATCGTCTTGCCCAGTTCGTCGTATCGCGTCGCCGACTTTGTGGCCGCGGCAAAAATGTTGCGCGCTGAAACGGTGATCGCCACTAATGCCGCACAGGCAATGGCGGGTGACATGGCGTACCCAATGGTCCGCATCGACCCCCGGGACCCAGAATGGTCGGCGGGTCGCATCGTCGAGTTCGCACAGCGGTTTCCCCTTGATGCCGTGGTCGCGGCTGATGAGGAAGGCGTGGTGATGGCGGCTGTGGCGGCACGTGAGTTGGGGCTACCGCACAACCCGCCCGAGGCGGTACGAGTAACCCGCGACAAGGCGGCAATGCGGCAAGTCTTCGCCGATGCAGCCCTACCCCAGCCCCTTTTTCGCGTCATCGGTGCCGACGACGATCCGGTTGCGGCGTGCTCCGAAGTCGGCTTTCCGTGTGTGGTCAAGCCCGTATCTCTCAGCGCCAGCCGGGGAGTTGTCAGAGTCGACGGCATCGCCGAGGTTGCTGACACTGTGGCCCGGATTCGGACCATCACGGCCGAGGCGGGCCGTGACCCGGGCGAGCCCATCCTGGCCGAATCGTTCGTGTCCGGCACCGAGGTAGCGCTCGAAGGTCTCCTTGTCGACGGGCACCTGGAAGTGCTCGCCCTGTTTGACAAGCCCGATCCGATGAACGGTCCGTATTTCGAGGAGACGATTCTGGTGACCCCGTCACGGCTTGCTCATCATGTGCGAGATGAGATCGCCGCCATTAGCAGAGCAGCCGCCGATGCCCTCGGGCTAGTACAGGGGCCAATACATGCTGAGGCCCGGGTAGACGACAGTCGGGTGTGGCTGCTGGAGGTTGCGGCTCGGTCCATCGGTGGCCTGTGCGGCCGCACACTGCGTTTCGGGCTGTTGGGCACGTCGCTAGAAACAATGCTGCTGCGAAGCGCCTTGGGATACCGCGGCGTGCTCGCCAAGCGCCAATCGCCGGCGTCGGGAGTAATGATGCTGCCCATCGCCCGAGCCGGCACCCTTTTCGCTGTTGGCGGACAGGAGCAGGCGAAAGCAGTGCCGGGCATCGTCGATGTGGAGTTGACCATCCCCATAGGCAGCCGAGTACGTCCCCCGCCAGAAGCAAACCGGTACTTGGGTTTCCTGTTCGCTAGCGGCAACACAACCCGAGCCGTGGAGAAGGCGCTGCGTCAAGCCCACGCCGAGCTGACCATCGACATTCGCTGAACCCTGGTTACGGTGATGCTCGGCTAACCATTGCCCTCGCTAGGGCGCACTTCGACGGTAACGACCTCCTGGTGGGCGCCGGCCTCCACATCGAGAACGCCAACGTGCAGCGCTCCTGGGGTTGCGGGAAGTCTCTTGCCTAGAGGCACGGAAGTGAGTGGTTTGGACATTTTGGGGCCGTCTGTCCGGGACCTGATGACTCACTACGCACGAGAGTTCATCCGAGCGGAACTCTCATTCTCATTTGTTCCGACATCCGACCACACGCAGGCCCTCGAATGGGAGAAACGCATCAGAGCTGGAGAGCTTGGGGCCAAGCCCCTGGTCAACCCCCTTTAACGGGGGCGTTTCGCCCCGATTCCGACAGGTGTTACGTGTGCCGGGAAATACACAATCGTTCCTCAACGTCTGAGTTAGGGCAGATGTTGCGCTCTCCGGGGGGCTCCAACTAATGCCATAAAAGGCACTCGCCATGGCCAGTGCTCTCGGTTGTCCCCACAATTGTTACCGATGGGGCTACAACAACCATGTTTAGCTCCAGGTCT
>JAKUSA010000148.1 GCA_022449565.1 Acidimicrobiales bacterium
AATTCGTCGACCACCGATGGGTTGCGCCAGTTGAGGTCGGGCTGTTCGGGGAGGAACAGGTGCATGTAGTACTGGCCAGAAGCTTGGTCCAGAGTCCAGGCTGGGCCACCGAAATAGGCGATCCAGTTGTTCGGCGGGCCGCCGTCGGAGTCCGGATCGGCCCACACGTAGTAGTCGCGGTAATCGCTGTCCGGGCCAGTGAGGGCATCCTGAAACCAGGGGTGCGCATCACTGGAGTGGTTGGGTACCAGGTCCACCAAAATCCGCAGTCCTCGCCGGTGGGCGTCGACGATCAGGTCGTCGAAGTCGGCAAGGGTGCCGAAGCGGGGGTCGATGTCGCAGTAGTCGGCGACGTCGTAGCCCCAGTCGGCCATGGGCGACGGGTAGAACGGGGTGATCCAGACGAAGTCGACACCCAGGTCAACCAGGTAGCCGAGCCGGCCGCGGATTCCGGTCAGGTCGCCGATGCCGTCGGCGTTCGAGTCGGCGAACGAACGGATGTAGATCTGGTATCCGATGGCGCCATGCCACCACGGCCCGGGTCCCTGTCGCCTGGCCACTGCTGTGCTTTCCACTGGTTTCAGTGTGCTCCGTGTCGGGGCCCTGTCGGCCTCAGATCGTGGAACCTAGGTGAAGATCTCGTCGGTTGGGACGTTGGAGTCTCCGCTGGCAGCCACCGACCCCCATGCCCGATGACGGCGAGTCCTACTACTGGGACGAGGACACGACCTCATGGGTCGAGGTGCCCGAGTGACCGACCTGCCCACCGAAGACATCGAGGACATCTGGGCCGAGATGGACGACCTCAGCGATGAGATCGAAGGGGCCAAGGACTCGGTGGGCCTACTACTGATGTCAGACGAGCAGTCCTGGTGGCCTGACGAATGAGCTGACACGGCGCCCCTGACAGGCTTGAATGGGCGGTGCCGAGTTGGCCGTGTTTCTGATTGTTGGGTTCTGTGGCATTCGCTCTGGGGTAGGTCACATTGTGCAAAACCCCTCAGTGCAAGGTGTTAGGCGTCTGTCAGGTCAGGCGAGGGGCAGCGTCACGACGATCATTGCCGGCAACGTTTTCCTTCGCCGGCCCGGCCCATGACTATCTCTTAGACTCAACTCCTGACTAGGCAAGACAAGGGAGTTGTCTGTGAAGCACTACATAGAGGCTTGGAAACGCTACGCAGACTTCAAGGGAAGGTCATCGCGCGCTGCCTACTGGTGGCCCTTCCTCTTAACCATCATCATCTTGTTCGTTCTCGGTGGTATTTCCGAGCTCGTCTTTGGAACCGCCTCGGATGAGCCAGGCCCCTTAGAGGTGATCTACCAGCTGGCCTGGCTCTGTCCCGGTATCGCCCTCGGCATCAGGCGCCTGCACGACATTGGTCGCAGTGGTTGGTGGTTACTCATCGTCCTCACCGGGGTCGGAGTCATCCTGCTCATCGTCTGGGCCTGTCGCTCTGGCGATACCGAGGTAAATGCTTGGGGTCCGCCGTCCGACAGCACACGGTCAGATAATGGCAAACCACAATCCCGGCCTCCGGACTACGGCGCTCCTGCGCCAGACAGCCCTATCTCCTAGGGCTGGTGGGACATCGCCTACAACGAACTCATCCGCCAGCAGGGCGAAGTGCCCGGTGGGAGGCCCTTTTCAGTACAAGAATGGAGCCTGCAACCAGCCGAATGGCACTTCTTAACTCCTGTGGTACGCCCCCTAACGCCGGTTCGACGGCCACTACGGGCTGATCACGCCCGCCGTCTGAGGCACAGGAGGGCGGGCCCTGCTGCCTGCTGCCTACAGGTGCGCGTGCCAGTCGGCCAGCGCCGCTCCTATCTCATCGGCGGAGTCCTCCTGGATGAAGTGGTTTCCGGCGACTGTGACCTCCGTCTGGTTGGGCCAGGTACGGCAGAACCGGCGCTGGGTGCCGGTCAGGATGGCGCCGGGTTCTGCGTTCACGAACAACTTCGGGAACGGGGCCGACGCCATGAAGTCCGCATATGCCGAGGCGATTGACACCACGTCGGCCGGCTCGCCCGCTACGGGGATCTCACGGGGCCAGGTGAGGGTGGGGCGCCGCCCTTCGCCCGGTTCGGCGAACGGTCGCCGGTACTCGTCGTGGTCCTCGGGTGCCAGGTCGCAGATCATCGCTCCGGGGAGGACCGCCTCCACGAACAGGTTCCTCTCCAGCACCATGTCCTCGCCCGCCGGCGACCGGAAGGCCTGGAAGATGCCCCGTGCGGTCTCGGGCCACTCGTCCCACGTGGCTATGGGCCGGACGATGGCCTCCATGTAGCAGACCCCGGCCACCGCCTCGGGGTGGTTGGCGGCCCAGTCGAACCCGAGAGCCGAGCCCCAGTCGTGCACGACCAGGGTCACGCGCCCCGTCACGCCGATCTGTTCCAACAGTTCCCACAAGTAGGTGCGGTGTTCCACGAACCGGTACGAGCCGGGGCCGGAGTCGTCCAACTTCTCCGAATCGCCATGGCCGATCAGGTCGGGGGCGATACAGCGCCCGAGGTCGGCCACGTGCGGGATGACGTTGCGCCAGAGGTACGACGACGTGGGGTTGCCGTGCAGGAACACGATCGGGTCACCCTCACCGACCTCCACGTAGGCCATCCGCTTTCCGTTGACGGTGGCGAACTGCTTGTCGATCGGGTGCTTTCCTGTGGTCGGGGTCATACCGGTGGACCGTAGTCCCACCGTGCGTATACCCCCAGGAAGTGGCTCTTCAACTAGCAGCTGCGGCGTTGGCGATGTTCTCCATGGTTGCTGACCAGGCCTAGCCCACCCAGGGGCCTCGGATCCGTCCTTTCGGGGGCTCGTCACCCGTTTTCCAGATGGCCCCGAGCCTCCCTAGGAGGCGCTTCAGGAACCCGCCACTCTGTGGCTCAGGCTCCGGGGGTCGGAGGTCTTGGATCTCGTCGTCAGCCATGGCCACAGTCTTACACCCAGTCGCCTGAACTGGTTTGGACTAACCGCGCCTACAAGCGGGGTGCGGGGGTCACCCTGTTGGTCGTTCCCTCAAGAACGCAAGGATTGGGTCCTGCAAGTGGTTTTCGGGGTTCTGCTAGTTGTTAGGGGTCGCTTCCTTCTTGTCTTTGT
>JAKUSA010000149.1 GCA_022449565.1 Acidimicrobiales bacterium
GGCCGAAAGTGGCGTGTTCTGACCGCATTGTTGCTGGGTTTCGCGCTTGTCGCGGGGGCTTGCGGCAGTGATGACGAAGAGGCTGCTCCGGCGGCTACGACGGCTGCCCCGGCGGCTACGGCGGCTGCCCCTGAAACGACGGCTGCCCCGGCTACTACGGCTGCTCCGGATGTGAGTGGTCTCGATGAGTTGGATGTGGCGTATTTCTTGGAGTGGCCGACGGCCAATCAGGTGGCGCAGCTTGAGTTGACCTATGACGACGCTTTGGGTATTCCGGTGGTTTGGCATGCGTTCGCGTCGGGCAACGACATGGCGTTGGCCATGGAGGCTGGCGACATTGATATTTCTTATTCGCAGGGTTTGACGCCGTTTGCCAACTATGTGACCAGTGGCGCCGAGCATGAGATCGTGGGCGTGGCGGTGTCTTATGCCGATGCTGACAACTGTGTGGCCCATCCCGATTACGGGGTGACGGCGGCCAATGCGGCCGAGTCGCTGGCCGGTCAGAACATTTACACGCCGATCGGGAATGTGACGCACTTCAAGTTGTTGAAGATGCTTGAGCATCTCGGGGTGAGCCTGGACAGTTTCTCTTTGATCCCCTCAGAGGGCGGTTCGGCGGCCGTTGCCGCGTTCAACAGTGGTGACGTGGCCATGGCGTGCGCGTTCGGTGGTGCGGTCAATCAGATGGTGTCCGATGGCGGCAACCTGGTGATGACCGGCTCCGAGCAGGAAGCCATCGGTATCCGGGTGTTTGACATCATCTCCATCCCGATGTCCTTCGGTGACGACCACCCGGACGTGGTCACTGCCTTCTTGCAGGTCACCGAGGACGCCAACGCGGCCTATTCGGTGGACCGGGCGTCGATGGAAGCCACCATCGCCGAGGCGGCCGGCATGGAGGTCGGCCCGTCGAATGCCTTGTTGGACGCTTTCACGTTCCTGGACAAGGCCACGCAGCTTTCCGACGCCTGGCTGGGCGGAACCGTTCAGCAGGTCATGAAAGACCAGATGGACTTCTTCGTCGAACAGGAGGAGATCACCACGGCGCTGGACAGCTACGCGCCATTTGTCAACACGTCATTCCTCGAAGCCGTCACCGACGCCCCCTGGGCCACAGCCGCCCCGGCTGGTGAGCCCTTCAGGTTGGGTTTTGCGGCCGACTTCTCGGACCTCGGGGGCTTCGCCGACATCCCGGCAAGTGAGGCGGCAATCCACTTCGTCGAGTTAATCAACTGTTCCGGCGGGATCGACATTGCTGCCGGCTTCGACATCGATCGGGTCCTGGCCACCGACCTCATGTACTGCGATAGCCCGACGGGCACCATGGTCGAGCTAACGATCCAGAACATCGAAGGTGACCCCGAGGTCACCCAGCGAGCGGGCCAAGACCTGATTGACGCCGGTGTGTCGGTCATCCTCGGCCCGCCCTTCCCGGACTTTGGCGAGCCACTACTGCAGGTCACGGCCGGCCAGATTCCGGTTCTGTTCGTGGCCTCGACCGAGCCGTCGCTCGCTGATCCCGATGCTCTGTCCTTCCTCGTCGCCTTCGACGACACGGCCCAGGCGACAGCAGGCGCAAAATTCGCCCTCAACCGGGGTTGGAGCACCGCGGTGACCTTCTCGGCCCCTGGGCCGTATTTCGGGTACAACCCAGAAATCTTCACTGAAGTCTTTGAGGCCGGTGGCGGCACGGTGATTAACGACTACAACTTCGTGCCGATCGACGACATGGACTTCTCCACCCAGGCCAACGAAATGGCCGCGGCTGGTGAGCAGCCCGACGTCGTCTACTCGGCAATGCTGTCGTTCCAGGCAGCGGTACTGCGTGGCCAGTTGGACGCGGCAGGTGTGGACACCCGCTACCTGATCACCGACGCGTTCGAAGCCACCGGTGGTTACTTCACCGACGGGGTCGAGGGCTTCTTCCACACAACCCACTCGTTCCCGGCGGAGGGGAGTCGTATCAAGGCTCTCGCCGACAGTTTCGAAGCGGCCAATGGCCGCCCCCTTGAGAACGCCTCCTTCGGCGGTCTCGCTGTCGACGCCATCGCCGTGGCCATCGATGCCTATGTCCGCACTGGTTCCATGGACCCAGGCACCCTGGGCGCCGCAATCGCTCAAGGAGCAGGCATCGTCGGTGCAACCGGAGAGTTGACCTACTCAGGCGCCGGGTCGCCGGCCAAGCCGGTCTACGTCCACGAGGTGGTAGGTGGAGCACCCAGCCTGGCGGCAACCATTACTGCTGCCGGTGAAGTCCTAGCCGCAACAACTGCAGTAGAAGGGATTCGGATTGCTGTTGTGGCACCTAGTGCCAGCAACGATCTGGCGTTCTCGCAGAGCATCGTGGACGGGGTGAATGCCCTTTCCGGGGTGGACGAGATCTCAATAACCGACGGAACGTTCATCGTGGACGACGCGGCCGCCGCGGTGCGCGACTACGCCGAGGACGGTTACGACCTGGTGATCGCCCACGGTTCGCAGTACGGCGGGTTCCTGTCCGAGATGGCACCTGACTTCCCGGACACCGCGTTCGCCTGGGGTACCTCGGGCGACACGTTCGGCTTGGACAACGTGTCGGCCTACACGGCGTCGTCCGATCAGGGCGGCTATGTGATGGGAGCCATGGCGGCTGCCATGACCTACTCCAGGACCATTGGTGTGGTCGGTCCGATCGAGGTCGGTGACGCCAAGTTGTACGTGGACGGTTTCGTGGCCGGTGCGGCCGCCCAGGATCCGGGTGTGTCGGTCAACGTGAACTACATCATGTCGTTCTCGGATGTGGCGCTGGCCGCCGAGGCCGCGCAGGCCCATATCGCCAACGGCGCCGACATCCTGACCGGCACCGCGCAGATGGTGGTCGGGGCGACCGGAGTGGCCGCCGAGCACGGCGCCAAGTGGTTCGGCACCCAGTCCAACCAGACGGCGCTGGGTGAAGACATGGTCGTCGCCTCACAGGTCTACAAGTGGGAGGTCGTCCTCCAGGGAATCGTCGACGGCATCGCCGCCGGCGACC
>JAKUSA010000015.1 GCA_022449565.1 Acidimicrobiales bacterium
GACGTCGTGTATTGGATCGCCGAATGCGTGGACGACCTCCCCATCGGGAGCCGGGGGGTCCAGCAGGTCCAGGTTCTCGGCCACCGTACGGCCGGTGACTGTGACCTCGTCGCCGTGCAGCAGTCCCTCGTCGAGCAGCATCCGCATCAGCACCGGCACTCCACCGATCCGGTCGATGTCGACCATGTGGTAGTTGCCGTGGGGCTTGGTGTCGGCCAGGTGCGGCACCCGGGCGGCCACCTTGTTGAAATCCTCCAGCTCCAGTTCCACTCCGGCCTCGAAGGCGATGGCCAACAGGTGTAGTACCGCGTTGGTGGAACCACCGAGGGCCATGACCACAGCGATGGCGTTTTCGAAGGCGGCATGGGACATGATGGCGCGGGGTCGGATCCCGGCTTCCAGCAGTTGCATCACCGCGGTACCACTGGCGTAGGCGATATCCAGCCTCCGACCGTCGACAGCGGCCGCTGATGCCGACCCGGGCAGGGACATGCCGAGTGCCTCGCCCACCGAGGCCATGGTGTTAGCGGTGAACATCCCGGCGCAACTCCCGATGGTGGGGCAGGCCGCCTGTTCAATGGCCAGTAGTTCTGCGTCGTCTATGTCACCCACCGCGTGTGCCCCCACGGCCTCGAACACGCTGACGATGTCGAGCGCCCTGCCGGCATGTTCCCCCGGCATGATCGAACCGCCGTAGACGAATACCGAGGGCAGGTTGATCCGGGCTGACGCCATGAGCATGCCGGGCAGCGATTTGTCACAGCCGGCGAAACTCACGAGGGCATCGAGCCGTTCGGCGTGCATGACTGCCTCCACCGAATCGGCGATGATCTCGCGGCTGACCAGGCTGGCCCGCATCCCCTCGTGGCCCATGGAGATACCGTCGCTCACTGCAATGGTGTTGAACTCCATGGGGAAGCCTCCGGCCGCGCGCACCCCCTCCTTGCACCGCTTGGCTAGGGCGTCCAAGGGCAGGTTGCACGGGGTGAGCTCGTTCCAGGAGGAGGCCACGCCCACCTGGGCCTTCGAGAAGTCGTCCTCGGTCATACCGATGGCTCGCAACATGGCCCGGGCCGGTGCCCGACTGGGACCGTCGGTGACCTCGTGGCTTCGGGGCTTCATCCCCCCGTGGGTGGTGTCGCTCATGGTCCGCAGCGTAGGGCGGAGCACAAGTGACCACGCGGTCGGTAACCCTTAGCCTCTGACGGATGCAACTGGGCGGCACCGATCGGGAGTTGCTGCGCCTGGCCGTGCCGGCCGTGGGCGCGCTAGTGGCCGAGCCTCTCTACCTGCTGGCCGATACTGCGGTGGTCGGTCACCTCGGCACCTCGCCGCTGGCCGGGTTAGCCGTGGCCTCTGGGGTTCTGCTTTTCGCCTACGGCATGTGCATCTTTCTGGCTTACGGCACTACCGCCTCTGTGGCCCGACTGACTGGGGCCGGTCGACCCGAGCTGGCTGCCGCCCAGGCGGTACAGGGCCTGTGGCTGGCCGCCTCACTCGGGGTGGCACTGGCCGTCCTGGGCGCCTGGTTCGGGCAGCGACTCCTGGGGTTGCTCGGCGCCGAGGGCACTGTGCTGGATCAAGCCGGTACCTACCTCCGGATCAGCCTGTTGGGCGCCCCGGCCATGCTGGTCATGCTGGCCGGAGTCGGCTACCTGCGGGGGCGGCGGGACACGGTGCGTCCGCTCTGGGTGGCCGTCGGAACGGCGGCCCTCAACCTGATCCTGGAGGTGGTGCTCATCTACGGCTTCGGTCTCGGGATCGGTGCCTCGGCGGCGGCCACCGTGGTGGCCCAGTGGATTGGTGCCGGCTGCTACCTGGTCTGGATAGGTAGTGAGGTCCGCTGCTACGAGGTGTCCCTTGGCCCGGACTGGTCGGCGTTACGTCGCCTCGCGCTGGTCAGCACCGATCTGATGGTCCGGAACCTGTCGCTGGGAGGGACGTTCCTGGTCGGCACCTCGGTGGCGGCCCGGATCGGCGCCGCCCCGGTGGCCGCCCACCAAGTGGCCTTCCTTGTGTGGATGATGCTGTCCCTGACCATGGACGGTTTGGCCATTGCCGCTCAGGCCATGGTGGGCACCGCCCTGGGGGCCGGGGACGGCGACGGTGCTCGTCGGATCGGACGACGGACCATCGTCTGGTCTGTTGGAGTGGGGATCACCCTGGGGTTGGCCCTGCTGCTCGCCCGGGACTCCGTCTCGGGGTTGTTCTCCAACGACCCGGCCGTTGTGGGCCTGGTCGGCTTCCTGTTCCTCCACGTCGGGCTGATGGCGCCGCTGTCCGGAGTGGCCTTCGCCCTCGACGGGATTCTCATCGGTGCCGGCGATCAGCGCTTCATGGCCCGAGCCATGACCGCTTCGGCCCTGCTGGCCACAGCGGCCATGGCGGCTGGTCGCCTGGCCGACCTGGGCATCGGGTGGTTATGGGCCGCGATCTGGGTGTTCGTCGCGGGCCGCTCGGTGATCCTCGGTGCCCGCTTCCGGGGCAACCACTGGGTGGTCCTGGGGGCCGATTAGTCGGCGGCCCGTGCCTCAAGCACCTCGTTGACCACCCGCCCGTCGGCCTGGCCGCCGGTGGCCTTCATCACCTGGCCGACAAAGAAGCCGGACTTCTTCTTCCGCTCCTTTTCGTCGCCCCCCAGGAACTCGGTCCACTCGTCGGGGTTCGCGGCGATGACTTGGTCCACAATGGTTTCCACCTCGGAGGTCTCCATGGCCTCGAATCCGTGCCGGTTGGCGATGTCCGTCGGTTCACCTCCGGCGGCCACCAGTTCGGCCAGCACCGTCTTGGCTTGGGTGGCGGTCAACTGGCCACCGGCCTCCATTGCCGTTAGTGCAGCAAAAGAGTCCGCGGTGAGGAAGCCGGCCCCGCCGGCCAGGTTGTTCTCTGCGTGGATCAGCACCCGCGCCGCTTCAGCTCCCTCGGCGATCGCCGCCAAAGCCAGGTCGTCAAGGCCTCGTTCCACAGTCAGCGCCGCGCCGGCCGGTGTGGTGCCGGCCGCCTCGGCCAGGCGCTTCCGTCGAGCACCCGGCAGGAGGGGGAGGGCGTTGGCGATCTCGGTCACCCACGCCTCGGGCGGGTCGACCGGTACCAAGTCCGGTTCGGGGAAGTAGCGGTAGTCGAACGCCTCCTCCTTGGAGCGCAGCGTGTGGGTCCGGCCATGGTCCTCGTCCCAGTGGCGAGTCTGCTGGGCGACGACTTCCCCGGCGTCGATAAGGTCGATCTGGCGCCGGGCTTCATAGTCGATGGCCCGCCCTAACGAACGCAGTGAGTTGATGTTCTTGACCTCGCAGCGGGTTCCGAGTTGTTGGCTGCCCTCGGGCCGGACCGACACGTTGCAGTCCACCCGCATCGACCCCTCCTCCATCTTTCCGTCGGAGGCACCGATGGCCACCAAGATGGCCCGCAACTCGCCTACGTAGGCCCGGGCATCGTCGGCGCTCCGCAGATCTGGAGCGCCGACGATCTCGATCAGCGGGACGCCGGCCCGGTTGTAGTCGACAAGCGAGTAGGCGGCCTCGTGGATGCGGCCGCCTCCCCCCACGTGCACCGTCTTGCCCGTGTCCTCCTCCAGGTGGGCCCGTTCGATGCCCACCCGGCGGCCGTCGGGTAACTCCAGCCAGCCGTCCACGTTGATGGGCTGGTCGTACTGGGAGATCTGGAAGTCCTTCGGCATGTCGGGATAGAAGTAGTTCTTCCGGGCGAACACCGACCGTTGGACTCGGCAGTTCAGGGCCAGTCCAACTCGGATAGCTAACTCAACCGCCCGTTCGTTGAGCACCGGTAGCGAGCCGGGCAGACCCAGAGATACCGGGTCGATATGGGTGTTGGGGTTTCCGCCGAACCGGTTGGGGGCTCCGCTGAACATCTTGGTGGCTGTGGCCAGCTCGGCGTGGACCTCCAGGCCAACGACCACCTCCCAGCCGTCGGGCACCCCGCTCACGGTCCGTTCACTGCGGCGGCCTCGAGTACCGAGGCGGCCCGGAACATGGTCGGTTCGGCCATGGCCGGGGCCAGCACCTGTACGCCCACCGGCAGCCCGTCGTCACCGGTCCCGAACGGAACCGACATGGCCGGGTGGCCAGCCAGGTTCGACGGGATGGTGCACACGTCGTTGAGGTACATGAGCATCGGGTCGGCGGTCTTTTCTCCTAGCGGGAATGCTGTGGTCGGGGCGGTCGGGCAGACCAGGAGGTCGAACTGCTGGTAGGCCCGCCGTAGGTCATCGGCGATCAGTGTCCGAACTTTCTGGGCTTTCAGGTAGTAGGCGTCGTAGTAGCCAGCAGAGAGGGCATAGGTGCCCAGCATGATGCGGCGCTTCACCTCGTCGCCGAACCCGGCGGTGCGGGTGGCCGTATTCATCTCCGGAGTGGACGGCGCATCGACCCGCAGTCCGTACCGGACCCCGTCGTAGCGGGCCAGGTTTGAAGAGGCCTCAGCCGGGGCGATCACGTAGTAGGCAGAGAGGCCGTAGACGGTGGACGGCACGGAAGTCGGTTCCACCGTCGCCCCAGCGGCCGATAAGGCTTCAGCGGCCGCAGTGACCCGGGCCTGTACGTCACTGGCGATCCCGTCCAGCCCGTCACCGGAAAGTTCCTCAATGACCCCGATCCGCAGGCCGTCGACACCGTCCTCGAGCACTCCGACCAGACCGGGCAACGGTTCCGGGATCGACGTGGAGTCCATTGGGTCGTGGCCGCCGACGACCTCGAGCAGCAGGGCAGCATCGGCCACCGTGGTCGCGAACGGCCCGACCTGGTCGAGGCTGGAGGCGAAGGCCACTAGCCCATAGCGCGACACGAGCCCGTAGGTGGGCTTGACCCCGACCACTCCGCACAGGGCGGCCGGCTGTCGGATCGAACCCCCGGTGTCGCTGCCCAAGGCCAGCGGGGCAAACCCGGCAGCCACCGCGGCGGCTGAGCCTCCCGAGGAGCCGCCGGGAACCCGATCGTTGGCCAGAGGGTTCCGGGTCGGGCCGAAGGCCGAATTCTCGGTGGAAGAGCCCATGGCGAACTCATCCATGTTGGTCTTGCCGACCAGCACCGCCCCGGCGGCCGAGAGGCGCTTAACGACCGTGGCGTCGTAGGGGGGCCGCCAGTTCTGGAGGATCAGGGACCCGCACGTGGTCGGTACCCCCCTGGTGCACAAATTGTCCTTGGCGACCACCGGCACCCCGGCCAACGGCCCGGGATCCTCACCGGACGCGACCCGGTGGTCGAGGGCATCCGCCGCCTCGAGCGCCTCGTCGGCCATGACCAGGTTGAAGGCGTGGATCCGGTCCTCGGCGGCGTCGATGGCCTCCAGGTACTCCTCGACCACCGACCGAGCCGACCGCTGGCCGGTGCGGACCGAGGCGGCAAGGTCGACAGCGCTCATGGCGCCTCCCCCAACACCGGCGGAACCCTGAACTGCCCGTCCTCGACGGCCGGCGCGGCAGCCAGCACCTCGTCGGGATCGAGGGTGGGGCCGACTTCGTCGGGGCGGAGCACGTTGCTAAGGGGAAGCGGATGGGCGGTCGGTTCCACCCCGTCGAGGTCGAGGGAGTCGAGGTCGGCCGCGTGGTCGAGGACGGCTCCCAACTGCGAGGTGAAGGACTCCAGTTCGTCAGGTCCCAGTTCAAGTCGGGCCAGTCGGGCCACATGGGCGACGTCGTCGGTAGAGATCCGCTCGGTCACGGTTCCAGAGAGTAGAGGCCCCGGCGGCCGAGGCGACCGGTCATCCGGTGGTCAACTTCACGAGGGTGTCGGGAAGGCCCAGGGCTGTGGCCGGGGGGTCCTGGCGCACCACGGTGCCGTCCTCGGGACCTTCAACGGTGACCACCCGGAAGCCGGCAGCGGCCAGACGGGCCTCGGCGGCGACCAACTGGAGACCGGCTACTTGTGGGATGGGCCGCGGCTCGGGTCCTGTCGACACCAGCACGTGGACCACCTCGTCGGCCGCCACCACGGTTTCTGGGGGCGGATCGAGAGCCAGCACCATCCCCTTGGCCAGGAACTCGTCGTGGGAGGCCACACGGCGAGGTGACAGTCCCACCGCCTCGAGCGCCGCCTCTACGTCGTCCACCGGTCGGCCCACCAGGCCAGAGGGAACTAGGCGCGGCGCCGGCCCGTCGGACACCAGCAGGGCCACCCCGTCGCCGCGGGGTAGGTCGGAGGAGGTCTCCAGGACCTGGATGACCACGTTGGCATCGACCTGTTCACTAAACGCCCGGCTGACGTCGCCCACAGCCAGGCCGGCCGAGTCGAGGAGGCGTTCAGCGCCGATCAGGCTCTTGCCCGCCAGGCCGGAGGGGACCGGCACCCGTTCCGCACCAAGGGACAGGACCAGGATCACCGTTTCCCCCTCCCCTAACGAGGTACCGCCCACCGGCTCGGTGACTAGCACCTCGCCCTCGACCGTGCCGTCGAGACGATCGAAGCGCTCCTCGACAGTCCAGCCGAGGGCCTCCAGCAGATCGCGGGCGCTATCTCCGGACGACCCCGGGAGCACTGGCAGCATGCGGGCGTCGTCGCGGGTCGACTCCCAGAGCACCGTCCCGCCGACCACTGCTGCGACCACCAACACCCCGGCGAGGACGGCGGCTGGCCAACGGCGCTGGGGTCCTACTGGGCGGGCCGGTGGGGGTGGTTCGGGCGGCAGTTCGGGGGCCGGAGGGATGGTCGCCGGCACTAGCGGTGCCTCGCCGGTAAGTGGTGCCGCACCGATCTCACCGGGCCCAACGAAGGGCAGCGGTTCGGGCCGGGGCATCCGGCTGGCCGCGTCGAGTAGCAGCCGGCCCATCTCGGCAGCCGACGGCCGGTCCTCGGGTTGAGCAGCTCCGGCCCGGGAGACCACCGGGGTCAGCGGGCCTAGGAGATCGGGGACCGGTACGTTACGGCCCTCCCGAGCTCGAAGGGTTCCGATCACCGTGTTCTCCACGAACGGAAGGTGGCCGGTGGCCGCCTCGACCATGCACAGAGCTAGGGCGTAAATGTCGGACCGTCCGTCAAGGGCCAGCCCCTGAGCCTGCTCGGGAGATGAGTACCTAGCTGTGCCCACGTAGCCGCGTAGCCCGCCGAGTTCGTCCAAGCGGGGGCCGGAGGCGCTGATCTCCGATTGGGTGGCATCCATGAACGCCGAGGCCAGCCCGAAGTCGGCGATCCGGAGGTGCCCGTCCTGGCCGAACAGGAGGTTGGCCGGCTTGACGTCACGGTGGACGATTCCCTGGGCGTGGGCGTGGTCGAGGGCCCGGCAGGCCTCCAGGAAGACGGACAGGACCTGTGACGGGCTGAGCGTCCGGCCGCTGTCGAGGATGCTGCGCAGGCTCCCGCCGGCCAGGTATTCGGTGACCAGGTAGGCGCGGCCGTCGACGCCCCAATCGAAGACCCGCACCACCTGTGAACTGGTCAGGGAGGCCGCGGTACGCGCCTCGGCCTTGAAGCGCTCAACAAATGCCGGGTCGGCGGCCAGGTTGGTGTGGAGCACCTTGACCGCCACCTCACGGCCCAGGCTCATGTCCTGAGCCAGGTAGACCGAACCGGAACCACCGGTCCCCACCACGGTACCGAGTCGGTACCGCCCCCCGAATACGCGTCCTGACAGGTCCTGGGGGGCGTGGCCGCCGTGACGGTAGGGGTCACGCCCCCGGGGGCCCTCGTTCACCCCCCGAGGCTACCCCTGGGTACCCTGCCCCAGTGGTGCGCCTAAACGCGGTGGTCATCAGCGTCCTGCTAGCCCTGGGGGCGGGAGTACTGACCGTTGCGGCACTGCTCGCCGGTGACGGGGAAGCCGA
The DNA here is from genome assembly GCA_022449565.1 of Acidimicrobiales bacterium. GTDB lineage: Bacteria > Actinomycetota > Acidimicrobiia > Acidimicrobiales > MedAcidi-G1 > JAKUSA01. Next base: position 7,772 of record JAKUSA010000015.1, read on the forward strand.
CCTGACAGTGGTGTCGAACCGTGCGGTGGTGGAGTTGCTCCCCGCTCGCGGCGACGAGGTGCTGCCCCAGGCGACCGTCGGGGTGATCCTGGCACCCGGCTGGGCAGGTACCCTCGTCTCGGTGGGTGATATCCAGGTTCCGCTCGACCAGCAGCGCATCGAACCTGCGCTTAACTCGGTGATTTTCCGTCCCGGCAAGGGTCGGGTCCTGCAACGGCTACCGGCTCAGGACGTGTGCGCCGAGGTGCGCTATTGGGAGGTCCAGACCCCGGACCGGACCTCCACCCTGGGCTGGTGCTTCCGGGTGGACGGCTAGGCGGTGGCCGTCCACACCGAGATCGACGGCCCGATCCTCACTGTAACCATCGACCGACCAGAGGCCCGTAACGCAGTCGATTCCGCTACCGCCGAGACGCTCCTGGCTGCCTTCGAGCACTTCGCCGATGACGGGGGCCTGGCGGTAGCCGTCCTAACCGGGGCCGACGGCACGTTCTGTGCCGGAGCCGACCTAAAGGCCATCGCCACAGGACAGTCGCCCCCTGGAAACCGGATCGGGTTAGACGGCCCTGGTCCGATGGGACCGACCCGGCTCCTGCTGGACAAGCCGGTGATCGCCGCCGTCGAGGGCCACGCGGTGGCCGGTGGCCTGGAGCTGGCCCTCTGGTGTGACCTGCGGGTCGCGGCCCGGGACTCGATCTTTGGTGTGTTCTGTCGACGCTGGGGGGTTCCACTGGTCGACGGCGGGACGGTGCGCCTGACCCGGCTCATCGGCCAGTCCCGGGCCGCCGACCTGATCCTTACCGGTCGACCGGTCGGTGGCGAGGAGGCAGCCGGGATGGGCCTGGTCAACCGCCTTACCGAACCGGGGGCGGCGCTGAAGGTGGCCCAGGTTCTGGCCCGTGAGTTGGCCGCCTTCCCTCAAGCTTGTATGCGCTCGGACCTCCGCTCGACCAAGGAGCAGTGGGGCCTGGCCCCCGCCGAGGCCCTGCGGCACGAGAGCGAGTTGGGCCTGGCCACCATTCGCACCGGGGAGACCACCGAGGGGGCGGCCCGGTTCCGGGCCGGGGCCGGCCGACACGGCGAACCGGCCTGACCGATCCGGCCCGCGGTTGGGGGCTCAGCCAGGGAGCCGCCCGGTAGCCAGCAGCCTCTCGAAGCCCTCCTCGTCGAGAACCGGAACACCGAGTTCCTCCGCTCTGGCCGACTTCGACCCACCGCCCTTCCCGGCCACTAGGGCCGACGTCTTCGTCGAAACGGCGCCGGGAGACTTCCCGCCGTGCGCGGTGATCGCCGCCCGGGCCTCGTCACGGCTATAGCCGGTGAGGGTGCCGGTGACGACTATGGACAAGCCGGCCAGGGTCTGGGCCGGAGCCCCGGGGTCCTGTGGGGCCTCGGCCACCGGGTCAACCCCGGCGACCCGGAGGCGGGAGAGGAGGGCGCCGTTGCGCTCATCGCCCAGCCAGTCGCGGAGGCTTGCCGCGATGACTGGCCCTACCCCCGCGACGGCCTCGATGTCGGCCATCTCGGCGACCCTGAGGCCGTCCAAGTCCCCGAACGCGGCGGCTAACAGGTCGGCCACCGTGGACCCTACGTGCGGGATCCGTAGGGCGAACAGCAGTCGCCCCAGCGGCCGGGTGCGGGCCGTGTCGACCGCGGCCCGGAGGTTGGCCACCGATGTCTCGCCGAACCCTTCCATGGCCGTGATGCGGTCGTAGTCCAGCGAGAACACGTCGGCCGCGTCACCGACCAGGCCCTCGGTGACGAACAGGTCAACCCGCTGCTCGCCGAACCCCTCGATGTCCATGGCTCCCCGCGATGCGAAATGCTGGATCCGCCCCCGGACCTGACGTGGGCACTGGTAGTCGGTGCAGAAGGTGGCCGCCTCCCCCTCGGGGCGGACCAGTGGGCCGCCGCAGGCCGGACATTCGGTGGGGAAGGTCCAGGCGGCTAGCCCGACGGGTCGCTCAGCGAGCACCGGGCCGACCACCTCGGGGATCACGTCCCCTGCCTTGCGGACCACCACCAGGTCACCAGGGCGCACGTCCTTGGCCGCCGCCTGGTCAGCGTTGTGGAGCGTGGCCGTGGTGACCGTGGAGCCACCCACGAAAACCGGCTCCAGCCGAGCGAACGGCGTGGCCTGGCCCCCCGGACCGATCGATACCTCGATGTCGATCAGGTGGGTTGTCCGCTCCTCGGGCGGCAACTTGTAGGCCACCGCCCACCGGGGGGCCCGGGCCGTTGACCCGAGTCGCTCTTGGAGAGCCAGGTCGTCGACCTTGACCACCACCCCGTCGATTTCGTAGTCCAAGTCGTGGCGAGTCGCTCCGGCGGCGGCCACGAAGGTCACTACCTCGTCGAAGTCGTCGAGGCGTTCCACCTGGTCGTTGACCGGAAGGCCTAAGCCGGCCAACCAGGCCAGGGTCTCTCGATGGCTGGCCAAGGGTGGACCGTCCACCACCTCGCCGGTCTGGTAGACCCAGAACGACAGGTGACGCGCCGCGGTGACCTCCGGGTTCTTCTGTCGCAACGATCCGGCGGCGGTGTTACGGGGGTTAGCGAAGGTCGCCTGGCCAGCCTCGGTGCGGAGCGCGTTCAGGGCATCGAAGGCGGCCAGGCCCAGGTACACCTCACCACGCACCTCCAGCACCGGTGGGGCACCGTCGCCGAGAGACCTGGGCACGTCGGCGATGGTGGCCGCGTTGGCGGTGACATCCTCGCCGACCCGACCGTCACCCCGGGTGGCCGCCTGGACCAGTACCCCGTTCTCGTAGCGCAGTGACACGGCCAGGCCATCGAACTTGAGCTCGCAGGCCCAGGCTGGATCAGGGGCGTCGTCGCCGAGACGGCGGACCACCCGCTCCGACCAGGCCCGTAGCCCGTCGATGTCGAATACGTTGTCCAGCGACTGCATCGGCACCCGGTGCTCGACCTCGTCGAACGTGGTCCGCCCCGGGCTGCCCACCCAGTGGGACGGCGAGTCCGGAGCGGCTAGTTCTGGGTATTCGGCCTCCAGGGAGCGGAGTTCGGCAACCAGGAGGTCGTAGTCGGCGTCGGGGATCTCCGGGGCGTTGTCGGCGTGGTAGCGCTCGAAGTGGTGGGTGACCAGCGCCCGTAACTCGGCGGCGCGGTCGGCCGGTCCTCCTGCCGGAGAGCCGGTCGGGGCATCCGCGGGGGCCACGGGCCGAGCCTATCGGCGGTCCCCGGGCCGGCCCGGAAGGTCCAGGCGGCCCTAGCGTGCGGTACGTGAGCCCATCGGATCCGGTTGCCGGCGGGAGCCGGCGCAGTGAGACGACAGCATCCTGGGTACTACGCATCCTTTGGTTGGCCCTGCCGCTCGCCGTCGGCCCGGCCGTGGCCGAGGGCCTCAATGATGCTCCGGGTCCCGTACGAACCACCGCATCGGTGGGCCTGTGGGCCCTGTGGGCGGTCGGCCTGCTGGCCACCTTGGTCCCCCGGCCTCTCTCCCTGGCCGGGGTGCGCCTGGGCGGTCCGGCAGCCTTCGCGACCGGGGTGTGGGCGGCGGTGGCTACCGGCCTGTCGCCTACCGGCCTGGCCGGTCTGGTGGCCGGAGCTCTGGTCGCCGGGGTGTCGATTTCGGCTCCGGTCGGCGACCGGTTCGTGGACGGTGCCTCCTACGGCGATGAGCGCCGGTTCCTGCTCCGGGCCCCTGGCCCGGTGGTCGTGGTAATGGCCCCACTGGCCTGGGTGGTGGCCGTCGCCGGTGTGGTCACCGGGCCCCTCCTGGTGGCCGACGGGTCTCTGACCGCCGGGATCCCGGCGTGCATCGTCGGCCTGCCGGCCGCAGGTCTGGCCGCCCGGGCCACCCACCAGTTGGGCCGCCGGTGGGTGGTGCTGGTACCGGCCGGCATGGTGCTCCACGACCACCTAGCCGTGGCCGACCCGACCCTGATCCCCAGGACACAGGTCTCCTCGGTGGCCCCGGCCGCCACCCACACGACCGCAACCGACCTCAGCCAAGGGGCTTTCGGTCTGGCCCTCGAGGTACGGTGCCGTGATCCACTGAACATGGCGCTCCGCCACGGTCGTCGAGGGTCGGGAGCCGGGAGTCGGACCCCGGTCGGAGCCTTCCTGTGTACCCCGGCCAGACCGGACGTCCTTCTGGCCGAGGCGGCGGCTCGCCGGCTGACCAGCGGAGCGGTGCCGGGTCAGGCAGCTAGCCCGCCGCCTACCACCTCCTCGCCCTCGTAGAAGACGACGCTCTGGCCGGGAGCCACCCGGCGGTGCGGCTCGTCCCACTGCACGCCGTCGGGGTCGACGGCCGCCCACCGGGGGGTCCCGTGTGCGCTGGTCTGGACGAGCAGTCGCCCATTGACCGCTCCATGGGCCCACCGGGTGGCCTCGACCGGCGTGTGGTCGACGAGCAGGTCGGCGGCCGGCCCAACAGTGACCGTGGCCGTGGCCACGTCGACTGCGGTGGCGTACCGGGCGCCTAGACCTCCGGCGAGGTCCATCCCGTGGCGCTGACCCACTGTGACCAGTTCCACCGCTTCGACCCGGCCCACCTGGTGGCCCGCCCCGTCGACTACCCGCCCGGGGGTGAGGGGAATACGACGGCCTAGGAAGTCGGCCCGGCCGTCGCGGCGGGTGATGAAGCACACATCCTGGCTGTCCGGCTTGGTGGCGGTGCGCAGCCCCAGCCGTGAGGCTTCGGCCCGGACCTCGTCCTTACCCATGTGGCCGACCGGGAGCACCAGTTCGGCCAGTTGGCCCTGGCCGAGCATGTAGAGCACGTAGGACTGGTCCTTGGCCCGATCAGCGGCCCGGGCCAACCGGAGGGTGCCGTCGCCCCGCTCGACGATCCGGGCGTGGTGACCGGTGGCCAAACGTTCGAAGCCCAGTGCCCGGGCCCGGACCAGAAGCCGGTCGAACTTGACGTGCCGGTTGCACTCCACGCACGGGTTCGGCGTCCGGCCTACTGCGTGGTCGGCCAGGTAGGGGGCCACCACATGCTGGTCGAAGTGGTCGCCCAGGTTGAACACGTGGTGGTCGATGCCGAGGGTGTCGGCCACCCGGCGGGCGTCGTCCACGTCGGACACCGAGCAGCACCCGGAGTCTGACTCGCCGCCCCACAACCGCAGGGTCACCCCGACCACCTCGTGCCCGGCCTCGAGCAGTAGTGCGGCGGCTACCGAGGAGTCCACACCGCCCGACATGGCCACCAGCGTGCCGGCCATCAGGCATGCTCCCGGAGCCGGTCTACGGCGGCCGGAACGACGGCCAGAGCATGGTCGACCTCGGCGTCCGTGGACCCGTGGCCCAGCGAAAGGCGCAGCGACCCCCGGGCCACCTCCCGGTCGATACCCATGGCGGCCAGCACGTGGGAGGGCTCCTGGGCGCCGCTGGCGCACGACGACCCGGCGCTGGCCGCGATGCCTTCCTGCTCAAGAAGGAAGAGCAGGGCCTCACTCTCCACGCCAGCGAAGCACAGGTGGGCTATCCCGGGGGTACGGGTCGTGCCATCGGGAACAGTGCGACTGGTGTCTGGCACCCGGTCGACCAGGCCGACCTCCAGGCGGTCCCGCAGTCGGCCGACCCGTTCGGCAGTCGCGGCTCGCTCGGCGGCCACTAACCGGGCTGCCTCTCCGAGGCCCACGGCAGCTGCCACATTTTGGGTGCCGCCCCGTCGTTCCCGTTCCTGGCCCCCGCCCCGGATGGTCGGTGCCAGGGGCACCTCGGCACAAAGCACCAGGGCGCCCGCTCCCTTCGGGCCACCGAACTTGTGGCCGGTGAGGCTCACCAGGTGCGCCCCCCGGCAGGCGGCGACGAGGTCCAACCAGGCGGTGGCCTGCACTGCGTCGGTGTGGACCACCGCACGGGGGGCGTGGACGGCCACGATCTCGGCGACCGCGCTCACATCGTTGATCACACCGGTCTCGTTGTTGGCCGTCATGACCGACACCAAAGCGATGTCGGCCAGGGCGTCGAGCGTGTCGGCCAGCCGGTCATGGTCGACCCGGCCCGCTGTGTCGGTGGGTACCACAACCCCGCCCGAGTCGCGGACCGGCTCCAAGACCGCCGGGTGCTCGGCGGCCGGGCACACGGCCAGGCCGCCGGTGGCCCGTAGCACCCCGTCCACGGCCAGGTTGTCGGACTCGGTGCCACCGCTGGTGAACACCACGTTCCCCGGATCAGCGCCGAGAAGGGCGGCCACGGCGTCGCGGGCGTCGTCGAGGGCTCGGCGGGCGTGACGGGCCTCTCGATGGGCTCCCGACGGGTTGCCCGGATGGTCGGCCAGCCAGGGCAGCATGGTCTCGACCACCTCGGGCCGGGCCGGGGTGCTGGCCGCATGGTCGAGGTACGCCTCCACGATCCCGAGGCTACGGGGAACACCTGTCCTAGGACGGTCCGGCATGAAAATCGACGTTGGGCTCGCCATGAGTATCAGCGACACTGGGCCGATGGAGGGCTGGGAAGCAGGAACCTACGGGGCTGTGCACGCCGGGGTGTACGACGACTGGTACGGAGAGGGAGGACGCTTCCCGCTGGCCGCGGCGGGAACCCCTGCCGAGGTGGCCGACGGGGTGACCACCCTGGTGGCCGACGCTGGCGGTGGCCCGATCCTCGAGCTCGGGGTGGGCACCGGCCGGTTAGCCCTCCCGCTGGCCGAACGGGGGCTGGACGTCACGGGCCTGGACGACTCCCCGGAGATGCTGGACCGGTTGCGGGCCAAGCCAGATGCCGATCGCCTGGTCCTGGTGGAGGGCGACATGGCCGACCCGTCTACCGGGACCGGGTTGGCCGACGGGTCGTTCGCCGTGGTGTTGATCGGGTTCAACACCCTGTTCTGCCTGACCACCGCCGAGGCTCAGGCCTCCTGTGTGGCCGGAGTGGCACGACTACTGGCCCCCGGCGGCCACTTCGCCGTCGAGGCTTTCGTGCCCGATCCCGACTCCCACGAGGGAATCTCCGTCCGGGCTATTGAGGCCGACGCCGTGGTCCTCGACATTGCCCGCTTCGACAGAGACACCCAGGAAATCGTCGGCCAACGGGTAGAAGTAGGCGCCTCGGGCAATCGTTTGTTCCCCTACCACCTGCGCTATGCGACCCCCGACCAGATGGACGCCATGGCCACGGCCGCCGGATTGGCAGCCCGGGGACGCTGGGCCGACTGGTCGGGCAGCCCGTTCAACGAGGACTCCACCGGCCACGTGTCGGTGTGGTCGAGGCCCGGCGCCTAGGCGGCTTTGACAAGTGGGGCTGGCGGGTTAGGTCGTCGGGTAACCGGCTAGCCGAGGAGGGGGTCCCACCACCGTCCGGCGGCCCAGATGGTGGCCGCCGCACATCCGATGGTGAACACCACCGGCACTGCACTGCCCACTGTTCGGGCCAATCCCCGCCGGTCGGCCTCATCGACCGCCCAGCCCAGGGCCAGACCGCCGAGCAGCCCGCCGAGATGCCCACCAATCGAGATGTTGGGCCGGGCAAACGTGAACAGCAGGTTGACTACCAGAAGGCTGCCGATCCCGGTGGACCACGGGCTGATGCCTCGCCTGATCTGCAGGGCCACCGTGGCCCCCATGAGTCCGAACACCGCACCCGAAGCACCCACCGTGAGGGCCAGCGGGTCGAGAAGCATCACCCCCAGCGAACCGGCGGTCAGTGAGCCCAGCACCAGTCCCAGATACCGGACGGGTCCTTGGATTCGCTCTAACTGGTGGCCGATCATCCACAGCAGGAACATGTTGAAGGCCAAGTGGATGATCCCTCCGTGGAGGAACGCCGAGGTGACGATCCGCCACCATTCCCCCTCGGCCACCCCGAGGTGGTCGATCAGGAACCCGGTACGGACCCGTCCATAGCCGACCAGCCCGTAGTCGATGGTTAGGTCGCCGCCACCGGCAGACATCGACCCCCCGGTGATGAGGGTCCACATGAAGACGGCGGCGTTCACAACGATCAGGGCCCGAGTGACCGGGGCCTGACCCGCCTCTAGGTCTTGCCGGCCAGTGGTCCGCCGGACCGTCCGGAAACGCCGGGCCCTGCCAATGGGGGTTGTTCCGGCACACGACGGGCAGTGGAAGCCGACCGACGCCGTGTTCATGCAGTCAATACAGATCCGCCTCTCGCACCGCTGGCAGGTGACCCCGGCCCGGCGATCGGGATGCCAGTGGCAGACGTCGGAAGGTGGGCTCACCCGTCGAACGGTACCGGCCGGGGGTCAACCCTCAGTGTCGGATGATGACCGGAACCGACGCCGGGTCGGACACCCAGGCGAAGAGCAGCAGGGTCGGCTCGTGGCCGGTGACCGTGGCATGTCGGACACCTGTGTCGTGGAAGAAGAGCGCCCCGGGCCCGTGGCTGGTCCACTCGTCGCCCCGCTGCCAACGAGCGGTTCCGCTGGCCACCCAGTACAGCTCGGCGGCCTTGTGGACGTGGGACGGGTAGATGACGTCAGGTCCCTGAAGGACTATTCCGGCGAAAACGTCGTCGCTAGCCCACAGCGGTGCCGGTCCGTCATCGCGGGCACCCACGATGGGTGCGTAGGCGAAGGAGGCCCGCAGAGCGTCCATGTCGGGTTCCCCGACGTGCTCCGGGTAGGGCCGGGCCCACCCGACCTTGTGGGCAACTTCCCGCAACAGTTCCCCCGCTAGGCCGGTCGACGCGCCAAGAGCTGCATCCAGGTGCTCGTCCACCACCGGCAGGGTGGGACCGGGGTTCCGGTCGACCGACTCAACCGACTCGAGGGCGTCGACCAGTCGGCCCAGCGGGCCGGCAAGGGCCGGGTGGTGAGTTGCCTCGGCCTCCGCGAAGCCCTGAAAGCCTGTGATGAACCCGCCGTCCATGTTCAGTCGTCCTAGAGGCTGACCGCGGTCCCGTCGGTGTCCAGGGTCTCCCCTATGTTGCGAACCCCGGTGACACCGGGAACCCGGCCCATGAGGATCCTCTCGATGCCGGCCTTGAGGGTCTGGTCCGAGGCCGGGCAGGCCACACAGGCGCCTACGAGTTCCACGACCACCTCACCGGTTGCCTCGTCCACCTCGACGAGCACAATGTCTCCCTCGTCGGCCTGGATGGCCGGCCGGATCACCTCGATTACCGATTCGACCCGGGAGTGAAGATCGGCGGGGCGCTCGGCGACGGCGTCGATCGGCATGACACCAGTGTCGCAGCCCCGGTCACCGTCCACACCCATCGACGGCCCGGCACCCGCCCCTAGATTGGCGACGTGTACCGGACGATCAACGCGGCCCTCCAGAGCGGATGGGTCAAGACCCTTTTGGTAGCCCACCAGGGCGGGTGGGACGAGGTCCTCCTGGTGGCCGTCCCCCTAGGGCTGATGGCCTGGCTTCTGTGGCTAGCCAACCGGCGGGCCGGCAGATCGGACGCCGGACAGGGTGGTCCCGACGGGAGGGAACGGCCCTAGGTGCCAGCCACCAGTTCGACCCGAGCGCCCAGTCGGGCCAGGTTCCCCACCAGGTCCTGATAACCCCGGTCCACATGGTGGGCGGCACTGACCAGCGTCTCCCCCTCAGCGGCCAGCCCGGCGACTACCAGGGCGGCACCGGCCCGGATGTCGGGGGCCCGCACCGGCGCCCCTGAAAGGACCTCGACGCCCCGTACTACGGCGTGGTGGCCCTCGGCCCGGATATCGGCCCCCATTCGAACTAGTTCGTCTACGTAACGGAATCGGCCGGCGAACACGTTCTCGGTCACGATGCCCACCCCGTCGGCGGTGGTAAGCAGAGCCACCAGTAGCGGCTTGTAGTCGGTGGCCAGGCCCGGATAGGGCAGGGTCGACAGATCGACCGACCGCAGGCGGGCGGGGGCGGCAGCCCACAGCCCGTCGGCGGTGGCAGTGATCCGCATGCCCATATCGGTGAGCTTCTCGACCAGCATCTCCATATGGTCTGGACGCGCCCCGTCGATGGTCGCCTCTCCTCCGGCCAGGCCCAAGCCGACCAGGTAGGTGGCGGCCTCGATGCGATCAGAAATCACGGTGTGTTCGGCCGGATGAAGTCGCTCCACGCCATGGACGGTGATCGTCGACGTTCCGGCGCCCTGCACTTCGGCCCCCATGGCGTTCAGAAAATCGGCCAGGTCGGCAATTTCGGGTTCGCGCGCCGCGTTGTCGATGACCGTCGTCCCTTTGGCCGTCACGGCCGCCATGAGCAGATTCTCGGTCGCGCCGACGCTGGGGAACTCCAGCAGCACCTTCGTTCCAAGGAGCCGCTCCACCCGGCCCTCGATGTAGCCGTGGCTGGTCGTGAAGGAGACCCCCATCTCCTCGAGTCCTCGCAGGTGCATGTCGATGGGCCTATGGCCGAAGTCGTCGCCGCCGGGGACCGACACCCGGGCCTCGCCGAACCGAGCCAGCAGAGGGCCCAGAACCACGATGGAGGCCCGCATGCGCTCCACCAGGTCGTAGGGCGCCTCGGGGGTCATCTCCTCGGGAACGTCAATCGTGAGGACGTCGCCCTCCTGGGTCGTGGTCGCACCCATCCTTTCCAGGAGTTCACCCATCCACCTGACGTCGGCGATCCGGGGCACGTTGCGCAGCGTGTACCGCCCGGGCCACAGGAGTGAGGCGGCCATGATCTTCAGCACCGAGTTCTTGGCCCCGGCCACCCGAACCGTGCCGTTGAGCGGACCGGACTGCTGGACGCGGATCACCGGTTCGCCGTCAGACAGAGAGTCCACGGAGGAGGACGGGGGCGACAAGGGAGGCGTGGCCACCACCTCAGTATGCTGCGCCGTCGCCCGGACCAGCAGGCAGCCCACCCAGACTGGGACCCGGGCGGCCGCCCGGCCGGCGCCGAAACGGACGGTGGACAGGCCATGAGTAGGTCGGACAGCACCCTGGTCGTCGAACATGACCTTGACGACAACGGCCTGGCCGACCTGCGCACCCCGCGCGACGACGTCGTGGCCGAGCAACCGCTGGGCGACGGACGCTATGGGCTATTCCACGGTCCGTTCTCCCACTACGAGCGCACCCTCGAGGTCACCCCGGGCCCCGGGCCCGCCAACCGCCACCGAGTCACCGAACGCTTCACCTGGCGCCTTGCCATTCCCGTGTGGCACCCCCTGTTCGCCTGGCCGATGCGACGAGCTTTGCGGAGGCGGGCCACCGGCACACCCTGGTGGGCTCCACCGGACCGCTTTGACGCCCGGGCGGCCCGGATCCTGGGGCTCTTGGCGTGCATCCAGGTCGTGGACGGCTACCTAGGCACGGTCATCACCCAGACCATTACCTTCGCCGCCGACGAGTTTGACCGGAGCGACACGGCCCAGGGGGCGACGCTGGCCGCGGTGCGCCTCGGGGTATTGGTGGCACTGGCAGTCGTGGTCCTGGCCGACCGGCGGGGCCGGCGTCGGCTCCTTATGGGCACGGCCACCCTGGCCGTGCTGGTCACCGCATTGGGAGCCTTCTCTCCCGGCCTGTGGTTCCTCGGGTCCAGCCAGATGGTGGCGCGGGGTCTGACCACCGGCATGGGGATCCTTATCGGTGTGTTTGCCGCCGAGGAACTCCCCCGGGGCTCACGGGCCTACGGGGTATCGATGCTGGCTCTGGCCGCGGCGCTGGGGGCCGGTATGGCCGTGTGGGTACTGCCGTTGGCCGACCTGGGTGAGAAGGGCTGGCGGATCGTTTACCTGGTGCCGCTGCTAGCTCTTCCCGGCCTGGCGGCAGCCGGTTCGCGGCTTCCCGAGTCTCGTCGTTTCCGGGCCAACACGGAAGCCGACCCGTCCAGTCGGCCAGGAACCGGAGGGGACAGGTCTGCCGACCGGCGGCGAACCGAACAACGCCGGCTACTCCTGCTGGCTGCCGCGGCGTTTCTGCTTCTGTTCTTCGCCGCCCCGGCCAGCCAGTTCCAAAACGACTTCCTGAAGGACCATCGCGGCTACAGCGCGTCCGGCATCGCCCTCTACACCCTCCTCACCTCCACCCCGGCCGGAATCGGGATCTTCGCCGCCGGTCGTCTGGCCGACACCCGGGGCCGGCGGCGAGTCGGAGCGGTCGGCTTGGTAGCCGGCACGGTCTTTCTGGTGGCCGGCTATTACGCCTTCGGGGTGCTGATGTGGGCCAGCCACCTCGTTGGTGTGGTTCTCGGCTCGCTGACCGTGGCCCTGGGGGTCTACGGGCCCGAGTTGTTCTCCACCCGGTCCCGGGCCCGGGCCAACGGTGTCATCGTCACCCTCGGGGTGGCAGGCAGCGCCACCGGACTACTGCTGGTCGGTGTCTTGGCCGACGCCTTCGGCAGCTACGGCCACGCCCTGGCTGTCGCCGGAGTGGGGCCCCTCCTGTGTGCCGTCCTGGTGCTCACCCGCTTCCCGGAGACGGCCCGGGTGGAATTGGAAACCCTCAACCCGGGCGACGTTCGACCCGGCGAGTCGTAGCAGTCAGGCAAGGCCGGCCATCCAGTCGACCACCGCGTCGCAGATGGGTCCGTCTCGACCGGTCAGGTCGTGGCGGGCACCCTCCAACCACACCGTGGTGACCGGACCGGCGATGAGCGGCAGATGGGCGGAGAACTCCTCGGGAGAGCCGAACGGGTCCCGGTCCCCGGAGACGAACAGGCAGGGCACGTCGATGGCCCCGAAGTGCTCGACCCGGAGGTTTTCCGGATTCTTCGGAGGGTGGAGCGGATAGCAGACCAGTATCAGGCCGACCGCCGGAAGACCGGCGGCGACAGCCATCGAGCACATCCGGCCTCCCATGCTCCGGCCGCCCAGCACCAATCGGTCGACGGTGGTGCCCGCTTCGGCGGCCAACGCCGTGGCCCTCTCCCCCACGAACTCGACCAGTTTCGCGGCCCGGTCGGGGAACCGGCGACCCTCCCTCCGGTAGGGGAAGTCGACGCGCTCCACCGGCAGGGGGTCCAGTCGCTCCTCAAGAGCCACCAGGCTGGAGTGGTTGCGGTCGCTACCCGCGCCGTGGGTGAGGAGCAGGCCTGCGGGAGGGGGCACCGGTTGAGAGTAGACCGGCCCGGGACGGCGCTCGACGGGCACCTCTGGCCCGGGCCCGCCCCGGAAGCGCCCGGTAGCCTCTGATCATGGCCGACGGAGACCGGCGCCCTGAGAGCGACCACGACGACCTGGTGGCCACCATGACCGGTGGCATGACTCGCGAGGCGCCTCGGTTTACTGGCAGCGAGCGCCTGCACGCCGATGGGCGGCCACGGAGGGCGTTCCGGGATGCGCTGCGGCGGGTGCCCAACTTGCGGAACGCCGTGTCGGTAGCCGGAAGCTTGGCGCTGCCGGTGGCGATCGTCTGGGCGGCGGCGTCCCTCGCCCACCCCTTGGCCTGGGCGGCAGCCTTCCCGATGATGGCTATCGCCCAGAACCGGTTGTTCATCATCCACCACGAGGCTGCCCACCGGGTGCTGTTTTCTAACCGGGCCCTCAACGACCTGATCGGCATCAACCTGATCGGACTAATCACGTTCGGCAGCGGCAGCCACGGCTACCGGATCGGCCACTTGCAGCATCACCGCGATGAGTTTGGCCCGGACGAACCCGACTTCCTGCTCTACAGCCTCTACCCGATTCCGAGGGCGTCGATGCGCCGCAAGCTGGTGCGCGACACCCTCGGTGTGTCGGCCTTCCGGATCCTCAGGCCCCGGTTCCGCCGACTCGGTGAGGCCCGCCACCGGCGTATGACCGCCTCCTTCCTGGTAGGGCAGGCGCTCACCTTCTCGCTGTTCGCGCTGGCCGGCCACCCGTGGCTCTACTTGCTGTTGTGGGTAGCGCCATGGGTCTTCGCCTATCAGGTCCTGAACCGTTTACGGGCCATCGCCGAGCACGGCGGCATGACCCGCTCGGGGGACCGCCGGCACACCACCCATCACGTCCGGCAATCGTGGGCGGCCCGTCTGATGATGGTGCCCTGCGGCGTCGGCTACCACCTGGCCCACCACGTGGACATGTCGGTGCCGTGGCGGAATCTCCACCGGCTTCACCGGGCCCTCGTCGAGGACGGCTACCTGCCCGCCGACCGGATCTGGCCCGACTACCGGTCGTTGTGGCGGACCCAGCGCTCGGGCGACCCACGGCCCGCCACCACCTGAGCGACCGGTCGACGCCGCTCAGACCAGGGTCCGCAGCAGCTCGGTCAGACCGGCGGCCCGCTCACCGAGGGTGGTCTCGTCGGTGTCTCCCTCAGCCAGCAGGTCGACCAACTCGCCGGTCCGGCGGCCTAGGTCGTCCCACAGGCCGGCCGCGAAGCCGAACGGGGGCCGGTGCCCGACCAGGATCGGTGCGAGCCTGACGATGTCGCCGACCCCGGTGTCGTCGTGAGGGTCCCTGCGCAGCCGGTCACAGGCCACGAACACACCGGTGAGGAGCCCGTTCGCGTCGAGACCCTCTAGTTCGGGACGTTGGTCGAGGATCACCTGGAAGGTGTCGAGAGCTGTCTCGACCGCCTCCTCGTCGCTGGCCTCGACCACCAGGTCAGTTTGGTCGTCGAACTCGTGGGCCACACCGAGGCGGCCCAGCAGTTCACTGAACGCCGTCTGCTCGTCGGCACCCCAGCCTGTGGTCTCGTAGACCACCTTCTCGGCCTCAGGATCAAGTGTTGGGTTCTCGGCTGCCTCGGCTTCCTCGACCGCCGTGTCCACCTCCTCCTCGTCGCTGGCCCGGACGACCAAGGTGGCGCCCTGCCACACGCGGGCCACCCCACGGACGGCCAGCAACTGGTCGAGGACGAGACGAGTCTCGCCGGCCCACTCGTGGAGCTCGTAGGCCAAGTGGTCTTCGTCGGACATGACGTCGTCTTCGACGTCGGAGACCCCGGGGTCGTCGGCGCCGCCAGACAGGTCGGGTTCCCCGTCGTTTCCTCGTCCCGGGAGCCACCTCACGTCACCATCCTGTCACCGCGACGACCGGCCACGGGAGTCAACGACTCACCGCGCGACCACTGGGGTGGAGGCACTAGCGTCGTCGCCGATGATCGAAGGTGCACAGGCGGCGGACCGGAACCTGGCCCTGGATCTCGTCCGGGTAACCGAGGCGGCGGCCATGGCCGCCTCACGATGGATGGGACGGGGCGACAAGGAGGGTGCGGACGGCGCCGCGGTGAATGCCATGCGCCACGTGCTCGACACGGTGACCATGGACGGAATCGTGGTTATCGGCGAGGGCGAAAAGGACGATGCCCCGATGCTGTTCAACGGCGAGCGGTGCGGCAACGGCCTTCAGCCGGCTACCGACATTGCCGTGGACCCCATCGACGGGACCACCCTGACCGCGCTAGGTCGGGCCAATGCCATCGCGGTGATCGCGGTGAGCGACCGGGGCACCATGTTCGACCCGGGGCCGTGTGTCTACATGGAAAAGATCGCCGTCGGCCCCGGTTGCGGAGAAGCGATCGACATCGACTGTTCGGCCACCGAGAACCTCAACCGGATCGCCGAGGCCAAGGGCGAGGACGTTCGGGACCTCACCGCGGTGATCCTGGACCGGGATCGCCATGCTGAATTGATCAGCGAGGTGCGGGCCACCGGTGCCCGGATCCGGTTGATCTCCGACGGTGACGTGGCCGGAGCGATCTCGACGGCCTGGCCGGACTCGGGCGCCGACGTCCTCTTCGGCATCGGCGGCACCCCCGAGGGAGTGATCTCGGCGGCCGCCCTCAAGTGCATGGGCGGTTCCCTTCAGGGAAAGCTCTGGCCGCGGAATGAGGCCGAACGGAGCGCGGCCACCGCGGGGGGCTATGACCTCTCCAAAGTGTTGCTTCTGGACGACCTGGTAGCCGGTGACAACTGCTTCTTCGCCGCGACCGGGATCACCGACGGTGACCTGGTCCGGGGGGTGCACTACACGCCGGGCCAGGCCCACACCCAGTCACTGGTCATGCGCTCCAAGTCCGGCACGGTGCGCCTCATTGAGGCCCACCACCGTCTCGAACGGCTCGAAGAGGTGTTCCCCGACTACTGAGCGCCGGTCCTCGGGGCTCAGGCCTCGGTGCCGGCCACCCGCAGCCTGACCTCGGCCCTTGACCGCGCCTCGGCTTCCTGCGGGTCGTCTCCGTCCACGCTGAGCGCTGCCCGGGCCCGGTCTACGTCGATCTCGGCGGCCGCCTCGGACACGTCAGACAGGATGGATACCTTCGTCCCGGCCACCTGTACGAATCCGCGGTGCACGGCAAACGTGTCCCGACCGCCATCGGGTCGGATGACTTCCACCGACCAGATGGCCAGCACTCCGATGAAGGGAACGTGCCCCGGCTGGAAGGCGATGTCGCCGCCGTCCACGGTGCGGGCGACCACCATCTCGGCCTCTCCGCTGTAGGTGATGCCCTCGGGGGAAACCAGTTCGACCTGGAACGTCACGGTTGCACCTCAGCCCTGAAGTTCGCGGGCCTTGCGCTGGGCGTCCTCGGCTCCACCGACGTTGAGGAACGCCTGCTCGGGGAGGTCGTCCAACTCGCCCTCCACGATGGCGGCGAAGGATTCGACGGTCTCCCCGACGGGTACGGTCACCCCGGGCAGGCCGGTGAACACCTCGGCTACGTTCATCGGCTGGGACAGGAACCGCTGGACCTTGCGGGCCCGGGCCACCGTGACCTTGTCCTCCTCGGAGAGTTCATCCAGGCCCAGGATGGCGATGATGTCCTGCAGTTCCTTGTACCGCTGGAGGATTTCCTGGACCCGGCGGGCCGTCTGGTAGTGCCGTTCGCCGACCACCTCAGGGCTGAGGATCGTCGAGGTGGAGGCCAGCGGGTCGACCGCCGGGTAGATGCCTAGGGCGGCGATGTCTCGGCTGAGTTCGGTGGTGCCATCGAAGTGGGTGAAGGACGTAAAGGGCGCTGGGTCGGTGTAGTCATCGGCCGGCACGTACACGGCTTGCATCGAGGTAATGGAGCGGCCCCGAGTGGTGGTGATCCGCTCCTGGAGTTGGCCCATCTCGTCGGCCAGGGTCGGCTGATAGCCCACCGCGGAGGGCATGCGACCCAGCAGGGTCGACACCTCCGAGCCAGCCTGCACGAACCGGAAGATGTTGTCGACAAACAACAGCACGTCCTGACCCTGCACGTCACGGAAGTACTCAGCCATGGTCAGGGCCGAGAGCCCCACCCGGAGGCGCACCCCCGGTGGCTCATCCATCTGGCCATAGACCAGCGCCGTCTTGTCCAACACACCGGACTCGCCCATCTCCAGGTACAGGTCAGTGCCCTCGCGTGTGCGCTCCCCCACCCCGGCGAACACCGACACCCCACCGTGGTTGGTGGCCACCCGGTTGATCATCTCGGTGATGAGCACCGTCTTGCCCACCCCGGCCCCTCCGAACAGACCGATCTTGCCGCCCTGCAGGTACGGGGTGAGCAGGTCGATGACCTTCACCCCCGTTTCGAACATCTGGACCTTGGGTTCCAGGGTGTCAAAGGCCGGGGCGCTGCGGTGAATCTCCCAGCGCTCGGCGTCGGCGCCGTAGCCGGGCTCGTCGAGGCATTCACCGATCACGTTGAAGACGTGGCCCAGCGTGGCGTCGCCTACCGGCACCGAGATGCCCCGGCCGGTGTTGCGCACCGAAGTACCCCGGGTCAGACCATCAGTGGGCTTCATGGCGATGGCCCGCACCCGACTCTTGCCAATCTGTTGGGCCACCTCGGCCACGATGGTGATGTCCTGACCGTCGACAGTGACGTCGAACTCCAGGGCTGTGTTGATCTCGGGTAGTTCGCCCTCGGGGAACTCGGCGTCGATCACTGGCCCAGCGATGCCGACGATGCGCCCCTCTCGGAGTGCGGTCTCGGTGGCGGTCATGGCTGCTCCTAGCTCTCCCGGCTGTTCGGTGATCGATCCCCGGCTCCCACCGAAGCCAGTTCTTCGGTTTCGGCGTCCTCGCCGAGCGCCTCGGCACCGCCGACGATCTCCATGATCTCGGTGGTGATGGCATCCTGGCGGGCCCGGTTCATTTCGCGCGACAACTTAGTGATCAGCTCCTCAGCGTTGTCAGTGGCCGCCTTCATGGCCCGCTGCCGGTTGGCGTGCTCGGAGGCGGCCGCTTCGAGCAGCGCACCGAATAGGCGGGCCTCCACGTAGCGGGGCAGTAGAGCCTCCAGCACCCCCTCCGGGGAGGGCTCGAATTCAAACGCTGCGGTGGCCTCGGCCCGACCCCTGCCCTTGGTGGCGATCGTCTCGGTGCTCTCCAAGGGCAGGAAGCGGCGCACGGTCACCCGCTGGCTGCCCAGGCTCAGAAACTCGGTGTAGACAAGTTCCACCCGGTCGACCCGACCTCCGATGAACATGTCGGCCACCGTCTCGGCCAGGACCCGGGCGTCGTCGTAGGCGGGCTTGTCGCTGATGCCGGTGGTGTAGGACTCGATGGCGTAGCGGCGGAAGGCAAAGTAGTCGCGGGCCTTCTTACCCACCACAATTAGCGCGTAGTCGGCGCCCTCGGCCCGGGCGTTCTGCACCTGGCGTTCGGCGGCCCGGATGACCGACGAGTTGTAGGGGCCCGCCAGGCCGCGATCCGAAGCGATGACGATCACCCCGACCCGTTCCACCCGTTCGGCCTCCCGCAGAAGCGGATGGTCGACCTCGGCGCCACCGGCGGCCAGGTTCTCGATCACCAAGGTGATCTGCTCCGCGTAGGGCCGGGCCGCCCAGGCCAACTGCCGCGCCTTGACCACCCGGGTGGCGGCGATCAACTCCATTGCCCGGGTGATCTTTTTGGTGTTCTGGATGCTGCCGATGCGGCGCCGCAGCACCCGCTCCCTACCGCCGGCCATGCGGGGCCTCCTCGGGGGAGATGTCCTCTTCGGGCAGGGTCGTGTCGGCGTCGACGATCGTCGAACTGGTATCGGTGGTTTCGGCGTCCGGCGCCTCGCCGGCGGCCGGCTCCGAACCGGTGAACTGTCCGGCGAAGGCAGCCACTGCCGCTTCGAGGGCATCCTCGTCGGCGATCTGGCCGGTCTCGGCAATGGCTGCCAGCTGGCCAGCCTCCCGGGTACGGAACCAGTCCAGCAGTTCGGCTTCGAAGCGGCGTACGTCCTCCAGGGCCACCCCGTCGAGGTGCCCCCGGGTGCCGGCCCAGATCGACACCACCTGTTCCTCAACGAGCAGCGGCGAGTTGAGGCCCTGCTTGAGGAGTTCGGTAAGCCGGTAGCCCCGGTCCAACTGGGCCTGGGAGATGGCGTCGAGGTCGGAGCCGAAGGCGGCGAACGCCTCCAACTCCCGGAACTGCTGGAGGTCCGACTTGAGGGTCCCCACCGCGTTCTTCATGGCCTTGACCTGGGCCGCCGAGCCAACCCGGGACACCGAAATGCCCACGTCCACGGCCGGACGCACCCCCGACTTGAACAGGTCGTCCTGGAGGAAGATCTGGCCGTCGGTGATCGAGATCACGTTGGTGGAGATGAACGCGGCAACGTCGCCGGCCTTGGTCTCGATGACCGGCAGGGCGGTCAGCGAGCCACCCCCCATCTCGTCGCTGAGCTTCGCGGCGCGCTCCAGCAGGCGGCTATGGAGGTAGAAGACGTCGCCCGGGTAGGCCTCGCGCCCCGGCGGGCGGCGCAGCAGCAACGAGATCTGGCGGTACGCCTCGGCCTGTTTGGACAGGTCGTCGTAAACGACGAGGGCGTGCCCGCCGTGGTCCATCCAGTGCTGGCCCATGGCGCAGCCCGCGTAGGGGGCCAGGTACTTGAAAGGCGCCGGGTCCGACGCCGGGGCGACGACCACCACCGTGTAGTCCATGGCCCCGTGGGACTCCAGCACGGCGACGTTCTGGGCCACCGTGGAGGCCTTCTGGCCGATAGCCACGTAGATGCAATTCATCCCCTGGCCAGCCTGGTTGAGGATGGTGTCGATGGCGATCGTCGTCTTGCCGGTCTTGCGGTCGCCAATGATCAGTTCGCGCTGACCCCGGCCGATCGGGATCAGCGAGTCGATGGCCTTGATACCGGTCTGCATCGGCTCATGCACCGGTTGGCGGCCCATGATCCCCGGAGCCTGGATCTCCATGCGGCGGGGAACGGTGTTAGTCAGGGGGCCCCGGCCGTCGATCGGATTCCCCAGGGCGTTGACCACCCGGCCCAAGAGGCCGTCGCCCACCGGCACGGACAGAATGTCCCCGGTGGCCCGCACTGTCTGGCCCTCTTCGATGTCCTCCACGTCGCCGAGCACCACGACCCCGATGGAGTCCTCGTCCAGGTTGAGGGCCAGGCCGACGCTTCCGCTCTCGAACTGCAGCAGCTCGTTGACCGCCGCATCGGGCAGGCCCGACACCCGGGCGATCCCGTCGCCCACCTCGAGCACCCGGCCAACCTGGCTCTGTTCCAGGCTGGGCTGGAAGCCGTCCAGGTTCTTCCGGATCGCTGCGGCGATGTCGTCGGTGTTGATGGTCAACTCGGTCATGGTTCTCTCTCGTCGGGGATAGGTCGTCGGCCTAGCGGAAGCTCTCACGGAGCTGGCTGAGGCGGTGTCGGACGCTGCCGTCGATGATGTCGTCGCCGATCTCGGTGACCACCCCGCCGAGCACCGACGCGTCAATCACCACCCTGACCTCGACGTCCTTGCCGGTGGCCCCGTTGAGGGCGGCGGTCAGGCGCTCGCGCTGCTCGTCGGTCAACTCGACCGCTGACCGGACGGTGGCCACCGCCTTGTTGCGGGAGGCTGCGCTGCGCTCCACGAAGGCGTCGATGATGGCAGGCAGGCGGGAGGCCCGCCCGGCGGCCACCACCATCGACACCACGGCGACAGTCGTCGATCCTGCCCGTCCATCCAGAAGGTCCTCGACGATCTGTTGGCGTCGGGATGCCGGAACACCGGGGTCAGCCAGGCTGGACTGGAGGTCGTCGTCGACCCGGAGGGCCTGGGCGAACCGAAACAGTTCGTCCTCGACGGCCGCCGGGTCGCCCTCGGCGGAGGCCACGGCGAACAGAGCGTCGGCGTAACCCGCCACCAGACCATCAGTCATCGCTGCCGGTCACCTCGTCGATGTACTGGTCGATTAGGCGACGCTGGGCATCCTCGTCAAGGCTGGACTGCACGACCCGCTCGGCAGCCCCAAGGGCGATGCCGGCCACCTCGGTCCGGAGGTCGGCGATGGCCTGCTGGCGGGACGCTTCGATGTCGGCGGTCGCCCGGTCGCGCATTTCGACATTGTCGGCCTCGGCTCGAGCCGTCAGGTCGGCTCGAAGCTGATCGGCCGAGGCCCGGGCCTCCTCGAACAAGCGGGCCACCTCACCCTGAGCATCGGCGAGACGCGCCTCGTAGTCGGCCTGGACAGCCTGGGCGTCGGCCTTGGCCGTCTCGGCGGCGTCCAGGTCGGCCCGGATCCTCTCGGCCCGGGCGTCCATGGCGCCCTTGACGGCCGGGAAGCCCTTCTTGACCATCACCACAAACAGAATCAGGAACGCCGCGCCGCCCCAGATGATCTCGTTGAGTTCCGGCAGAATCGGGTTCGGGGCCTCCAGGCACGCCTCGAGGTCGTCCTGGGTGGACTCCTCGCGGAGTTCGCGGAGGACGTGGTCGGTGTCGCTGTGGGTGATCATCTCCTCGAGGTGTTCGGAGATGCACGCTCCGATGCTCTCGCTGGAGGCACCGGCCGGGCTGGCCAGGACAATTAGTCCCAGAGCAGCGATGAGCGGGGCTACAAGAAAACGGGCCCTTCGATGTCTCATAGGTTCTACTCCCTTTCCTTCCTCTCCCTCAGGAGGGCAGGAGGAGGATGAAGACGACGAACCCGATGAGGGCCAGCGCCTCGGTGAAGGCGATGCCCAGGAACATCGTGGTCCGCACCATGCCAGCGGACTCGGGCTGACGGGCCATCGACGTGATGGCGTTGCCGACCACGATCCCGATGCCGATGCCGGGGCCGATGGCCGCCAGGCCGTAACCCAGACCGGCGCCAATGGCCTTCAGGCCCTCGACCATTTCGCCGGGTGCCGTTTGCGCCAGAACGTTTAGCACTTGTTTTCTCCTGTTGTTGTGTTTGTTGGGTCAGTCCAAGCCGGGGGTCCCGGTCCGGAGATCGGTTGGATCCTGTTGTGTTGTCGGCGGGCCCGCTCGGAGGCGGCCGTCGCTAGTGGTCGGGGTGCATCGACCCGCCGATGTAGTCGGCAGCAAGTATCGTGAAGATGAACGCCTGGATGACCGAGCCCAGGATCTCGAACCCGGTCATGAGAACCAGCATGGCGAATGGGGCC
>JAKUSA010000150.1 GCA_022449565.1 Acidimicrobiales bacterium
GGAACCTGGGATCTGGGCCAGATCACGGCCTCGGCCACCCGGGACGGTGATTCGTTAGTCCTGTCGGGGATCAAGTGTTTCGTGGTGGATGGGGCCACCGCAGAAGAGATCGCGGTGATCGTCCGCATGGACGGCGGGCTTCGGGTTGTCGTCGTCCCCGGTGAGGCGGTGGTGGCCCGAGAGTTGGACCCGATCGATGCCACCACCCGACACGCCACCATCGATCTGGAGGACGTCCGGGTGGATGCCGACCGACTGCTCATGGGTTCTGATTCCGACGATGCGGTGGCCCGCGCCGTGCAGGAGGCCACCGTAGGGGTGGCTGCCTCGACTCTGGGAGCATGCCAGCGGATTCTCGAGTTGAACCTCGACCATGCCAGAGAGCGAGAACAGTTCGGTGTGCCTATTGGGTCGTTCCAGGCGGTCAAGCACAAGCTGGCCGACATGTATTGCCTGATCGAACGGGCCCGGGCGCTGGTCTATTTCGCCGCTTTGGTGTTTGATTCAGCCGATGACCGACGGGCCATCGCCACCTCAATGGCCAAAGCCGGGGCGGGCGAGTGTCAACAGCGCTGTGTTCGGGACGGCCTTCAACTCTTCGGTGGGATCGGCTATACGTGGGAGCACGAACTTCATTTGTTCCTCCGACGAGCCAAGGTCGGGGAACTTCACTTCGGCAGCAGTTCGAGTCATCGACGCAGGATCACCCGGTGCGCAATGAGCGCACTCTGACCAGACAAGGAGAACCGACATGGACGACGTCCTCCGCTACGAAGGTACGAGGGCCCTGGTCACCGGGGCGGCATCCGGTATGGGGGCGGCCACCGCGTCGATCCTCGCCGAGTTGGGAGCCGAGGTCCACGGCCTCGACATCCAGGAAGGCGACGCTTCGCTCGAGAATCTCCACCGGTGCGACCTCAGTGACCCGGCGGCTGTCGACGCGGTGGTTGACGCGGTCGCTGAACCCATCCACAGCCTGTTCAACTGCGCCGGACTCCCGAGCACCTCACCCGACCGCCAGGTCATGCTGGTCAACTTCTGCGGGCATCGGCACCTCACCGAGAGGGTCATACCGCTGATGGCCCCCGGCGGTTCGATCGCCTTCATCTCATCGGTGGCCGGCATGGGGTGGATCGGTAACGCGGCCTCCATGTTGGCTTTTGTGGCCCAACCCGACTTTGCCGCCGGGGAGGCTTGGCTAGACGCCAACCCCGATCCGTGGACCGGAAACGGCTACCTCTGCTCCAAGGAGGCCATCAACGCCTACGTGGCCTGGCGGGGGTTCCAACTCGCCCCGGAGGGCATCCGACTCAACAGCCTGAACCCCGGGCCCACCGACACACCGATGATGCCCGCGTTTATTGAGGATCAGGGCCAGGAGTTCTTCGACAACTTCCCCAAGCCCGTCGGTCGTAACGCGACAGCCGAGGAGCAGGCCTGGTGCCTGGTGATGCTGAACAGCCCCCGGTCCAGCTACGTGGTTGCCACGTCGGTATTCGCCGATGGCGGATTCACCGGAGGTCTCTTTACCGGCGGTATCGACCCCGCGGTGCTCATGCCACCCGACTAAGGGCCTCGTCCGGCCTCCCGGTTGGCGATCAGAGAATGGCGCCGGTCTCCTTCATGGCAGCCAAGTCATCCCAACTGACACCTAGTTCGTTGAGCACCGTCTCGGTGTGCTCGCCAAGTTCGGGGGCCCGCTCGACAGTTACTGGTGTTTCGTCGAACTGGGCCGGACTGGCCACCAACTGCACCTGGTCGCCGTTGGCGGCCTCCATGGCCGGGAGGTAGCCGTTGGCCACCGCCTGCACGTCCTCGTAGAGCTCGGTGAGGGTCTGGAAGGGCGTCCAGACGCCGGAAAAGTCCTCGAGCCGTTCCTTCCAGTACTCGAGGGTCTGCGAACCGAAGGCCTCGTCGAGTTGGGCGATGCACTCGGTGGTGTTCTCAGCCCGAACCGCCGAATCGGCGAACTTCGGATCGGTGGCCAGATCCGGCCGGTCGAGCCGTTCGCAGAGGTCGTCCCAGTGCTTGTCGGCCTGCAGGAGGATCAGGCTTATGAACCGGTCGTCGGAGGTCCGATAGGTGTTCACGCCGGGGTTCGGTATCTGGGTGCGATCCCCGGTCGGTAGTCGACCGAATCCGAACAGTTTGGCTGCCACGACCAGCGGCGAGACCTGCCACATCGCGGTGGCTAGAAGCGACACGTCGACCAAGCTCGGCTCACCGGTGCGTTCCCGCTTAGCCAGGGCGGCCGAGACGGCCCCAGCGATGGTCAGACCTCCCATCACGTCTCCGAAGGCGGGCGACGGCTGGCCCTGCGGCCAGCCGTCCGGTCCCTCGGGAAACACAGCACTTAGCCCGCCCCGGGCCCAGAAGGACGCTCCGTCGTAACCGCCTTTCTCGGCGTCGGGACCCTTCGGTCCTTGGCCAGAACCGCGGGCGATTATGAGCGCGGGGTTCCGTTCTCGGAGGTCGGCCACGTCGATCTTCAGCCGGCGGCGGACTGACGGGAGGTAGTTGGTGAGGAACACGTCGGCCGTTTCGATGACCTTCATGAATGCCTCGTGGCCGTCGGGATGGGCCACGTTGATGGCCAGTGATCGTTTGCCCCGGTTGGGTTGTTCGACCATGAAGTTGACGCCCCCGGCCCCTCCGGGAAGCAGACCGGACGAGATCAGCCCGCGCTGGGGGTCACCTCCATCTGGGCTTTCGACCTTGAGGACATCGGCCCCCCAGTCGACCATCACAGAGGCG
>JAKUSA010000151.1 GCA_022449565.1 Acidimicrobiales bacterium
CACGTCCGCGATCTACCGGAGAGGGCCGCCGACGTCCCCAAGTCCTACAAAGGGGAGAGCTGGGCCAACTTGTGCATCGACGTCGCCAACGCCTTCAAACCCCTTTACGGCGTCAATCACGACAAAAGGGACCAGATTCGGACCCTCAAGAGCCTCCTCGCCGACGCCGACGAGCTTTACCTGGCCACCGACGAGGACCGCGAGGGCGAGGCGATCGCCTGGCACCTGCTGGAGGTGCTGAACCCCAGCGTGCCAGTCAAGCGCATGGTCTTCCACGAGATCACCCCGGGGGCCATCGCCTCGGCCCTCGAAGACACCCGAGACCTCGACCGTCGCCTCGTTGATGCGCAGGAGACCCGCCGCCTCCTTGACCGGCTCTACGGCTACGAGCTTTCACCCGTCCTGTGGAAGATGATCGCTCCGAAACTTTCGGCGGGCCGGGTGCAGAGCGTGGCTACCCGCATCGTCGTGGAGCGCGAGCGCGAACGCAGAGCCTTCCGCCCCGCCGACTACTGGGACATAACCGCTGAGTTGGCCACTGAAACCTTAGAGACCTTTACCGCCTCGGTGCTCGAAGTTGACGGACGGCGGGTAGCCACTGGACGGGACTTCGGCAGTGACGGCGCAGTCGAGCGCGACGACACAGTGATCCTTGAGGCCGAGGCGGCTACCAGGCTGGCCGTCGGCCTCACCGGCCAGTCGGTCACCGTTGACTCGGTGGAATCCAAGCCCTACCGGCGCCGTCCCGCCGCCCCATTCACCACCTCCACATTCCAGCAGGAGGCCGGCCGCAAACTGCGCCTGTCGGCCACCCTGGCCATGCACGCCGCCCAGAACCTCTACCAGGAGGGCTACATCACCTACATGCGGACTGACAGCACCACTCTGTCCGACACCGCGGTGTCCGCTGCCCGGGCCGAGGTGACCGAACGCTTTGGAGTCGAGTTCCTTCCGGACGACCCTCGGATCTACAACAAGAAGGTTCGCAACGCCCAGGAGGCCCACGAGGCGATCCGCCCGGCTGGTGACCGGTTCCGCCATCCTGACGCCGTGGCTTCCGAGGTGCCAAAGAGCGAAGCTCGGGTCTACGAGATGGTCTGGCAGCGCACCGTCGCCTCCCAGATGACCGACGCCCTCGGCGATACCGCCCAGGTCCGCATGTCGGGACGGCCGTCCGACGGGCCGCAGGCAATCCTCGGAGCGAGTGGCACCGTGATTACCCACCAGGGCTTTCGCCGGGCCTACGTGGAGGAGACCGACGAGGGCTCTGGTGACGAGACCCGTGAGTCGGTTCTCCCCGAGATGGCCGCCGGCGATCAGGTCATGGTCACCGAAGCCACCCCGGAGGGCCATGCCACCCAACCACCGGCCCGGTTCACCGAGGCCTCCCTGGTCAAGCGACTTGAGGAACTCGGTGTTGGCCGGCCTTCCACCTACGCCTCGATCATGGAGACAATCCAGGGCCGTGATTATGTGTGGAAGAAGGGCTCGGCTCTGGTACCCACCCTCAGCGCCTTCGCCGTGGTCACCCTCCTCGAAGAACACTTTCCGAACCTCATTGACTACGAGTTCACCGCCCGGATGGAAGCCGACCTTGACGGGATCGCCAGCGGAATATCCGAGTCGGTCCCATGGCTCCACGGGTTCTACTTCGGTACAGGCGACGACATCGGCCTCCACGCCAAGGTGACGACCCGGCTCGGCGACATAGACCCTCGAGCTGTCAGCACCCTGGAGTTGGGCGTCACGGCCGACGGCGAGGAGGTCGTCGCCCGCTATGGCAAGTTCGGTCCTTACGTCCAGGCCGGCGAGCGAACTGCGTCGATCCCCGATGATTTGCCCCCTGACGAGCTCACCGTCGAAGTGGCCCTTGACTACCTCGACGCTCCGACCGAGCGACGCCTCGGTGACGACCCGGAGACCGGGCTGCCGGTCCTCGCCCGGTCGGGCCGGTTCGGCCCTTACGTGTCGCTGGGTGAGGTGACCGACGACGGACCCAGACCGAAGACTGTCTCACTGTTCGCCACCATGACCCTCGAGCGGATCACCCTTGACGACGCGCTCCAGCTTCTCAGCCTGCCCAGGACCGTCGGCGTCGACCCGGCCGACGGCGTCGAGATCACTGTCCAGAACGGCCGCTACGGCCCCTACCTGAAGAAGGACAAAGAGAGCCGCAGTCTTGACAACGAGGAGCAACTCCTCACCGTCACCCTCGACGAGTGCCTGGCTCTCCTCGCTCAGGCCAAGCGGCGCGGCCGCGGAGCAGCCAGGCCAGCGCTTAGGGAACTCGGCGAAGACCCGGCCTCCGGCAAGACGATGGTCCTCAAGGACGGCCAGTGGGGTCCGTACGTGACCGACGGCGAGTACAACGCGTCGCTACGCAAAGGCGACTCGGTGGAGGAACTTACCGACGACCGGGCCGCCGAACTGCTGGCCGAACGCCGCGCCAAAGGCCCGGCCAAGAAGGCCCGCAAGAAGAAGCCGGCTGCCAAGGGTTAGGAGCCACCCGCCAGGAGGCCCGGGGTCCGATGGGATATGCGGCCTCTCCTAGAGTGGCCGCGTGACCGGACCGAACGACGGGCCCGAATCACCGGCGGATCCCGGACGCGGGGTGCCCGGAGACGAGTTCCGGCCGTTCCTGGGCGGTGAGGGGCGCTGGCCGTCAATTCCCGTCCGCCTATTCGGCTCGGCCGGCTTCTTCCGGCTTTGGCTGGCCCAGGTCATCTCGGCCACCGGCGACTGGCTAGGTCTTCTGGCCATCAGCCTCCTGGCCATTCGACTTGGTGCCGGCAACGAAGGTGCCGCCCTCAGCCTGGTGCTGGCGGCCCGCATCGTGCCCGGCTTCTTCTTCGGGCCGGTGGCTGGCGTACTGGTCGACCGGTGGGACCGCAAGAGGGTGATGGTCACCTGTGACATCGGCCGGGCTGCCGTCATGGTCATCCTGCCGTTCGTCAACACGGTGATCGGCTTGTTCCTGGCCTCGCTGCTGCTC
>JAKUSA010000152.1 GCA_022449565.1 Acidimicrobiales bacterium
AGACCGCCCAGTAGAGCCTCGCCCACCACCCGGGGTTCACGGCCCCGGGTGATCCCTGTGGCTATGGCGCCCAGCGCCCGGCCAGTGTCCTGGTCAGCAATAGCCCCCAGCAGGTCGGTGGTGGTCGTGTCATCGACTACCACGCCTCCGGCCGCCACCCGGTCAAGGGCCGAGAGTGCATCACGGGCCGAGCCCCGGGCCGACCGCACAGCGTGGGCCAGACCCTCGGCGTCGACCCCCAGGTCGGCGTCGGCCGCCACGTCGGCCACCAGCGATTCCAATTGTTCAGCCGACAAGAGGTTCAACTCAAGGTGTTGGGACCGGCTACGAATCGTCTCAACCACCTTGTGAGGCTCGGTGGTGGCCATCACGAACACCACGTGGGCGGGCGGCTCCTCGAGCGTCTTCAACAGAGCGTTCTCAGCTCCGGGGGTCAGCATGTGGACCTCGTCGAGCAGGTACACCTTGGTCCGCCCCGGGGTACCCAGGGCAACCTTGCCCAGCAGGTCTCGCACGTCATCGACCTTGTTGTTGGAGGCCGCGTCCAACTCGTGGAGATCGAAGGAGGTGCCGGACTCGACGGAGCGGCAGGACTCGCACTCACAGCACGGTTCTCCGTCGACCGGGCTCACACAGTTAAGGACCTTGGCCAGGATCCGGGCCGCTGTGGTCTTACCGGTGCCCCGGGGGCCGCTAAGCAGGTAGGAGTGGGAAACCCGGTCCTCGCGTACCGCGTTGGAGAGCGCGGCAACCACATGCTCCTGTCCCCGGATCTCGGAGAACCGACGGGGCCGGTAGCGCCGGTAGAGGGACGTGTACTCCATGCGTCGGCGAGCCTACTGCCGACCACCGACTCGATCCGGGGGCGGGCCGGCGGGATGGTGCGCCGGTCCGGCCGGGTCTGATGGCGGAGGGAGTGGGATTCGAACCCACGGTGACCGTAAAGCCACACACGCGTTCCAGGCGTGCCGATTCGTCCGCTCTCGCATCCCTCCGGGACCCCGCAGTAGCGGAACCCGAGAGCCAGAGTATCGCCGTACTGACCTCCATCCGGAGTGCACGCCGAGGTCGGGATCTAGGGTGCGGCGGTGGACGACGACGCCCTTATGGAGGTGGCCCTCGCCGAAGCCAGCGAGGGCGCAGAGGCCGGAGAGGTGCCGGTCGGAGCTGTGGTGGCTGTTGGCGACCGGATCGTGGCCCGTCGACACAATGAGCGGGAGAGCCTCATCGATCCGACAGCCCACGCCGAGCTGTTGGCCCTCCGGGATGCAGCTGCCGAGGTGGGCTCCTGGCGTCTCGCCGGGGCAACCCTTGTCGTGACCCTTGAACCGTGCCCGATGTGTGCCGGCGCCGCCTGGGCGGCCCGCCTGGACCGGGTCGTGTGGGGAGCCCCTAACCCAGACGCTGGGGCCCTTGGGTCGCTTTACCACCTGGGCGCCGACCCCCGGCTGAACCACGAGTTTGAGCTGGGCCACGGAGTGCGGGCCGAAGAGTGCGCCAGCCTGCTGGCCGATTTCTTCGCCGAGCGCCGCTGAGCAATCTCCGCCTAGAACGCATGATCCTCAGTTGGTTGCTCCCAGGGCCGCCATTACCATCGGCCAGCGGAAGGTTGCCAGAGCGGACGAATGGGGCGGCCTCGAAAGCCGTTGTGGCCTCCGGGTCACCGTGGGTTCGAATCCCACACCTTCCGCCAGCGGGATAGGCCGAGGGCTCAGGGTCGGCCGCCGGACAACCCTCAGATGCCCATGTCGTGGTGGGGTGGCACTTCGAAACGGCCGATGGCCTCGGCCCGACGGTGCAAGAGGTCCACGGTGTCAGTTAGGTCCCGGGCGATGACATAGCGCCGGTCCGCCGCCCCAGCCACGACGAAACGTCCCAGATCATCGAGGTCGGCGACGGTCACGTCCCGGCCTGCGGCCTCCAGGCGGGCTTTCAACTCGTCGAAGGTCATCGAGGAACGCCGGGCCGGTCTGAGAATCCGTTCCAGTTCTGGTGGTCGGTTGCGGTGCGAATTGAACAGGCCGGTGTTCATCAGCCCGCCCGACGGGTAGAACACCGAGGCCCCCAACCTGGTCCCGTCGGTCACCAACTGGTGGTGGAGGGCCTCGGTTAGGCAACTCACCGCGGCTTTACTCGAGGCGTAGACCGATGCCATGGGTACCGGGGCGAATCCGCCGTCGCCCGAAGAGGTGTTCACCACCTGTCCCGGCTGGCCCGATTCGATCATGCGGGGTACGAAGGCCATCACCCCGTTGGCAGTACCGAACACGTTCACCCCGAAGCACCACTTCCAGTCGTTGGGCTCGTGGTCCCAGGCCCGGCCGCCACCGCCGGCTCCCACCCCCGCGTTGTTAAACAACAGGTTGCAGTGGCCGTGGACGGCGAACACCTGGTCAGCGAGCGCGACAACTGAGTCGAAGTCGCTGACGTCGCAGAGGACACCCTCCACCGCACCCAAGCCGGTCATCTGCGTAACCGCGGCGTCCAGCGCCGGCTCCTCCACGTCTGCGATGACCACCGTGGCCCCCTTGGCCAGCAGGGCCCGCACAATGCCCTTCCCGATGCCTCCCGCCCCGCCGGTGACCACGGCCACCGCCCCGTCGATGGTCAGTGGGTCGAGGCTCAAACCGCCTGCACCTGGTTAAGCGGGTTCATCCCCGGGCAGCCCTTGGCTTCCTCGGGGATCTCCGAATAGTCGATCGGGGTGGCGACCTCGGCCTTGGTCGGGCAGTACTGCTCGGCTAGCGGCCGAAGGGCCTCCACGTCGAACCGGTACAGGCGGGCCACATTGGTGGTCAGCAGCTTCGTGGTGTCTTCCACCGATTGGTCGCCGAAGGTGAGTCGCAGGTGCTCCCGGGTGTAGGGAAACGAGCCTTCGGTGTGGGGGTAGTCCGACCCCCACATGAGATTGTCGATGCCGATCTCGGCGCACAAGCCGACCTCGGTAGGTCGGAGGAAGCTGGCCCCGATGTGGCACTGCCGTTTCC
>JAKUSA010000153.1 GCA_022449565.1 Acidimicrobiales bacterium
CCTCGATGAACGCGTCGGCCAGAACCGCCCCGACGTCAGGGGTTTCGCTGGTCATCGCCTCGCGGGCCGCCGAGGTGTTCATGACTTCATGAGGTAGTCGGCTTCGGCCTCTCCGAGAAACAATCGAACCTCGTCAGCGAGGTCGGGGTAGTCCATCATGCCGCCAGCATCCCCCACCAGCACCAGCGCTACTTCACGAGCCGCCTCGACCCACTCCCGGTCCCGCCGCAGGGAGGCCAATCGGAGGTCGTTGCGGCCCTTTTGCCGTTCCCCCATCACCGTGCCCTCGCCCCGGAGGTCGAGGTCCACCTCAGCCAACTCGAACCCGTCGGTGGTACGGACGATGGCCCGGAGGCGCTCCTCGGCCTCGGCCGTCGGGGCCCCACCCACAAGGAAGCACCGGCCGGGATGGTCGCTCCGACCAACACGTCCCCGTAATTGGTGGAGCTGGGCGATGCCGAACCGGGCCGCGTCGAGAACCACCATGACCGTGGCGTTCGCCACATCGACGCCCACCTCAATCACCGTGGTCGCCACGAGCACGTCGATCGCACCGGATCGGAAGAGTCGCATCGTCTCTTCCTTTTCGGCCCGCCCTACCCTGCCGTGGAGAAGGCCCAGGCGCAGCCCAGCCAACTCACCTCCGGCCAGATCGGCAAACACGTCCTCAGCGGAACGCACCTCCAGCGCTTCCGACTCCTCGATCAGCGGACACACCACGTAGGCCTGACGTCCCGCCTGCACCTCCTCCCTGACCGCCTCCCAGACCGGGGACTCGTCGGACTCCCAGGACGAGGCGACAGGTATCCGGCCCGGGGGAAGTTCGTCAAGGACCGACACGTCCAGGTCCCCGTAGACGGTCATTGCGGCGGTCCGGGGGATCGGGGTGGCCGTCATCACCAACAGGTCGGGCACTGTTCCATCCCGGTTCTTCTCCCGGAGTGCCGCCCGCTGTTCGACCCCGAATCGGTGCTGTTCGTCGATGACCACCGCCCCCAGGGAAGCGAACTCGACGCCTTCCTGGATCAGGGCATGGGTACCGATCAATATGTCCACGGTCCCCTCGGCCAGGCCGTCGACGATCCGTCGCCGTTCGCCCGCTGTGGTGCGGCTCGTTAAGAGGGCCACCAGGAGAGGCCGGCTACCGAGCAGCGTCGACGGGTCCGGAACGGTCATCCCGTTGAGTAGTTCGGCGACCCCCAGGTGGTGCTGGTCGGCCAACACCTCAGTGGGTGCCATGAACGCCCCCTGGTGGCCACCCTGCACGGCAGTCAGCAGCACGGCGACTGCCACGACTGTCTTGCCGGACCCAACGTCGCCTTGGAGAAGCCGGTGCATAGGCGCAGGTCGGGCCATGTCATCGAGCAACTCGGCGATGACCCGCCGCTGAGCGTCGGTGAGGTCAAAACCGAGTCGTTCGACGAACTGCCCGACCATGGCCCCCGAGATGTCATGGGCGACCCCTGCCGACCCACATTCCATGGCGTGCTTCCGCTCCACCAACTCCAACTGGATGCGGAGGAGTTCGTCGAACACCAACCGGCGGCGGGCCTCGGCCACCTCACCCATCGAGGAGGGCCGGTGGATGCCGTGATAGGCCTCGGAGCGACCCACAAGGTTGTAGCGGTTTCGAACATCGACCGGGACCGGGTCGGCGAACCCCCTGATCTTCATGACCCGCCGGAGGGCCTCGGCGACCAACCGGTCAACCTCCCAACTGTGGAGGCGGGCGGCCTCGGACTGCGGGTAAACGGCAACGATCCGGCCCGTGCGGTCGCCGACCAGGTCGACCAGGGGGTTCGTCATCTGCAGGCGTCCCCGGTACTGGTCGACCTTCCCGAACAGGACGGCCTCCCGACCCTCGGACAACTGCTCCTGGCGCCACGGCTGGTTGAAGAACACCAGATTGAGACTCTCGGTCTCATCGGGGTCGGTCACCCGGACTTCGACCAGCGTGCGGCCCCGGCGGGTCCGCCGAGTCGAGGCTTTCTCGACCCTGACCAGCACCATCCCCTCTTCGCCCACCTTCAGCGAACCCAGTGTCGCCTCACGGGTGCGGTCGAGGTAGCGGCGCGGGTAGTAGGAGATCAGGTCGAGTACCGACGTCACCCCGACGCCGTGTAGCGACCGTGCGATCCCCTCCCCGACCCCGGCGAGGTCGGTCACCGGTCGAGCCTCCAACTCCCTCAGGGCGACGCCGGCCTCGGCCACAGCAGTCCCTATTCAATCCCCAGGTAGTAGGGGTAGAGCGGCTGACCACCCAGGTGGACCTCGACCTCCACGTTCGGATGCTCCGTCCGGAGCCAGCTCACCACCTCGTCGGTGCTTTCCTCGGCAGCGTCAGCACCTGCTATGAGGGTGACCAGTTCATGTTCGCCCCCGAGAAGGCGGTCCAGCAGGCTGGTGGTGGCCTCCACCAGGGACCCGGCGATCACCTCAACCCGGCCGTCGCAGAGCCCCAGGTGGTCGCCCTCGGTGATCGGCCCCACATCACTGGATGCGTCACGCACTGCAAGTGTGACTTCGCCGGAGGTCACTGCCTCCGCGGCGGCACCCATCCCGACCAGGTTGTCGTCGACGGAAGCCTCAGGGTCGTAGTCCAGCAGGGAAGCGAAGCCCTCGGTGATATTCCGGGTGGCCACTACCCGGACCGTCTTAGCCGTCTGGGCGTCGACCTGCCCGGCCACCGCAATGATGTTCGGGTTGTTGGGGAGAACGACCACCTCGTCGGCCGGCACCGCCTCCACGGCATCCAGCAGATCAGCTATGGACGGGTTCATCGACTGGCCACCAGCTACTACCCGGCGGACCCCCAGGGATCGGAAGATGTCCCGGACCCCGTCCCCGTTGGCCACGGCCACCACTGCACATTGGACGGGCTCGCCGGGCGCGTCCACCCAACCACCTATTCGTTCACTCACCCAGGCCTGCTCGGCGACCTCCTCGAACAGGT
>JAKUSA010000154.1 GCA_022449565.1 Acidimicrobiales bacterium
GCGGGCAGTGGACGTGGACCTTCCCCGGTTAGAGGATCTTGGTGATCTCGCCGGACGGAAGGTGATTGTCCGCTGCGACCTCAACGTACCGGTCGCCAACGGTGCCATCCTGGACGACTTCCGAATTCGCTCGGCGCTGCCCACTCTCCGATACCTGCAGGACGCCGGGGCGAAGGTCACGGCATGCTCCCACCTCGGGCGGCCAGGCGGACGAGCGGACCCGACTCTGGCCATGGCGCCTGTCGTGGAGCGACTGCGCCAACTCGTTCCCGGCGTGGAGGTGTTGGAGAATCTCCGCTTCGACCCCGGGGAGACAGCCAACGCAGCTGAGGTGGTTGACCGACTGGTCGACGGTCAGGACGCCTACGTCAACGATGCGTTCGCCGCCTCGCACCGGGCCCACGCCTCGGTTGTCGGGCCACCGACCAGACTTCCGTCGGCGGCCGGCCGATTGATGGTCAAGGAGGTAGAGGTACTCGGTGGCCTGCGGGGGACTCCCCGTCGGCCATTCGTGACCATCCTTGGCGGGGCGAAGGTCAGCGACAAGCTGGGAGCCGTCCAGTCACTGCTCAAGGTGGTCGACGAACTGCTAGTGGGCGGCGGTATGTGCTTCACGTTCCTGGCCGCCCAAGGGATCTCGATCGGATCGTCACTAGTGGAGGAGGACATGGTCGAGTGGTGTGCTCAACTTCTCGATGGAGGCGCGCCGATACGCCTCCCCATTGACCTGACAGCCCTCGGCCCAGGTGGCGTGGTTGGAAACCCCTCAGCTGGCGGAGAGGTACGACAGGTAGGAGGTGCGGTCCCCGATGGCTGGCGGGGCGTTGACATCGGACCCGGATCGGCGGTCGAGTTCTGTGACGTGGTCGCGGCCGCCGAGACGGTGCTCTGGAACGGCCCGATGGGTGTCTTCGAGGACGAGCGCTTTGCTGCCGGAACCCGTACGGTCGCCGAGGCGGTAGCCGATTGCCGAGGGTTTACCGTGGTCGGTGGCGGAGACTCGGTAGCCGCGGCGCGCCGGTTCGGACTGGCCGATCGGATCGACCACGTCTCGACCGGAGGGGGTGCCACACTGGAGTTCATCGAAACGGGTGACCTTCCAGGCCTAGCCGCACTGCGTTCTGGCCACCAGTAAGAGACCACTGAGGAGGTGGGTGGTGAGTGTTGAGCGCCGGCCGTTGATTAGCGGCAACTGGAAGATGCACCACAACCACTTCGAGGCCATTCGTACAATCCAGCGCCTGGCGTACAACCTTTCATCGGCCGATCATGACGCGGTCGACGTGTCCGTCCACCCACCGTTCACCGACCTGCGGTCCATCCAGACCGTCCTGGAGGCCGACGACATCCCGATCGCGCTGGGCGCACAGCACTGCCACTGGGAGGAGAGTGGGTCGTTTACCGGAGAGGTGTCGCCGACGATGCTGGCGAAACTGAATGTGTCTCTGGTTATTGTCGGGCACTCGGAGCGGCGGCAGAACTTCGGCGAGTCAGATGAGGATGTCAACCGGAAGGTCCAGGCGGTCTTGGCGCAGGGGATGACGCCCATCGTCTGTGTCGGGGAAACCCTGGAGGAACGCGAAGCCGGTTCGACTCTGGACCGGGTGGCCGACCAGCTGTCACGAAGTCTGACCGGGGTCAACCGTTCCCAGGCGAGCAGCCTGGTGGTGGCCTACGAGCCTATATGGGCCATCGGAACAGGCCGTACTGCCACCCCGGAGGACGCGCAGGAGGTGTGTAGCGCCATCCGTCGTCAGGTGGGGGAGTTCTGGGATGCAGAGGCCGCCGGCGGATTGCGCATCCAGTACGGGGGGTCGGTAAAGCCAGTCAGCGCCCCAGACCTGATGCGCTTGCAGGATGTGGACGGCTTGCTGGTTGGGGGAGCGTCTCTGGACCCGGACGAGTTCGCTCGGATTGTGGCCTACCGTCTGGTCGGTTGAGCGGCCGAGCATCTTCGACCCGCTGGTAGCCTCCAAGGTTCATGTTCGTCCTTGTCGCAATTCTCCAGGTCCTTTCTGGGCTAGGTCTCATCTTCCTGGTTCTGCTGCACAGCGGGAAGGGAGGCGGGCTCTCCGACATGTTCGGTGGTGGCATCGGTGCCCAGACCGCGGGGTCGACGGTGGTCGAGCAGAACCTGGACCGGATCACCATCGTGACCGCCTTGGTGTTTTCGTTCACCACAGTCAGCCTGGGTTTGATGTTCTGAGGCGGGTCGAGACGCTCCCCACCTTCAACTCCCAGTCAGGCGACGGCCGCTTCTACCCGTTCGAAGGCCTGTTCATCGAGGGCATCTAGTACCTCCAGTGCGGCCAGGTTCTCCCGTACCTGGGAGACTCGGCTGGCACCTGTGATCACCGTGGAGACCCTCGGGTTCCTGGCACACCAGGCGATGGACAACTGAGCAAGACTGCAGTCCAAGTCGTTCGCCACGGCTTGGAGGCGACCCACCTTGGCGAGGGTCTCCGTGTTGGTGAGTCGCTTGGCAAGCCACTCGTAGCCGGGTAGAGACCCGCGACTGTCGTTGGGTATCCCGGCTGCGTATTTGCCGGTAAGTAGGCCTGAGGCTAGGGGACTCCATGTGGTTAGGCCGATACCGATGTCCGTAAAGAGCGGCGCGTACTCCTCTTCGACACGTTCGCGATGTAACAGGTTGTACTGCGGCTGTTCAACGACCGGACGGTGGAGGTGATGTCTCTCCGCGAGTTCATCAGCCTCGCGAATCTGGTCAACTGTCCACTCCGAGGTCCCCCAGTAGTGAGCCCGACCTGAGGAAACCATGTCATGCATGGCCCACACCACCTCCTCCATCGGGGTCTCCGGATCGGCCCTGTGACAGAACACAAGGTCTACGTGGTCGAGGCCAAACCGTTCGAGAGAGCGGTCAATGCCCTGCATGAGGTACTTACGGTTGAGGGTGAGGCGGGT
>JAKUSA010000155.1 GCA_022449565.1 Acidimicrobiales bacterium
CTAGCCACCACCTCCTCTATCGTGGTGGCAGGGGCCTCGCCTTGGTGGGCGTCAATCAGGGCTGAGTAGTGGGTCATCATCTCACCGTGCGTGGAGTCGTCGTTGTAGGCCGATGGATTGGCGAGCATGGTCACGAACTCCCTCGACAGCCGGTCCGCCTTGGATTGGGCCTGGCCCGAGATCTTCTCCCTGGTGCGGGCGTGTGAGGATATGCACGTGCGGCACCTGTCGGATCCAGCCACATCGGGCTCGTCACAGCGCAGGCAGCACACTGCGAAACCCATCATGTTCATCGAGGACCGGGGCAGGCTCACGTGCTTCGCTCCGCCCCGACCGTCATCAATCCTACTCACGGCCTGTGCATTCATGAGTCGTCTGCCCTTGGATGGCCCGTGGACGCGCAGAAGGTGTACGAGAGGAGATGGAAGATCCTCGCGGTGATGAGCCTGAGCCTCGTAATCACGCTACTGAACAACGTCACCGTCAACGTGGCTCTACCCGAGCTCTCGAAGGATTTGGGGGCGGACAACACCGAGCTCCAGTGGATCATGGACGCCTACGTAGTGGTGTTCGGCGGGACTCTGCTGGTGATGGGGGCTTTCGGCGACCGCTTCGGGCGCAAGCCGGCACTGATGACGGGGCTCGCTGTGGTGGGGCTGGTTTCGGCACTAACAGCCCAGTACGCCACTACCTCGGATCACGTCATCGGGGCAAGGGCCCTGATGGGACTAGGAGCAGCTCTGGTGATGCCGGCGACCCTGTCAATCATCGTCGTGGTGTTCCCTCCTGAGGAGAGAGCCAAGGCGGTCGGTGTCTGGGTAGGCATGGCCGGAATAGGTGCGCCAATCGGCCTGCTGGTAGGAGGATGGGCAGTGGAGAACTTCGACTGGAGGGCCGTCTTCTGGATCAATCCCCCTATCATCGCCCTAGCGATGGCTCTGGGTATGGCACTGGTGCCCAACTCTCGCGACGAGAAGGAGACCCCGATGGATCCGGTCGGCGCGGCGCTATCGGTCGGCGCTTTGGGCTCAATCCTGTATGCGATCATCGAGGGGCCGAGCCTTGGTTGGACCAGCAACGAGGTAGTTGGATTCGGGTTACTGGGCCTAATCCTCACCGTCCTGTTCGTTCGTTGGGAGAAAAGAACGGAGCACCCGATGCTGCCAATCGAGTTCTTCCGGGACCGGGGGTTCGCCCTAGGCCTCATCGCCATCAGCCTGGCGTTCTTCGTGATGTTCTCCTTCATGTTCACCCAGATGCTCCACTTCCAGCTGGTCCGTGGACACAGTGCGTTCGAGGCGGCGCTGCGCTTCCTGCCTCTGCCGCTGGGTCTGATGCCCATGGCAGCCAACAGCGACCGGTTCTGCGCGAAGTTCGGCAGCAACAACGTGGTAGCCGTCGGGCTCACCCTGGTCGGCACGGCGATGCTAATCTTCACGACCGTGGAGGTCGGCACTGACTACGTCGTTCTGGCTCTGATCTTCTTCCTGACCGGGATGGGAATGGGCCTCACGATGGCTCCGTCAACGACCATGGTGATGGATTCCATACCATATGACAAGGCAGGCGTGGGCAGTGCGACGAACGACGCGAGCAGGGAGGTCGGGGGGGCCTTTGGAATCGCCATCGTCGGCAGCGTGCTCAACGAGATCTACCAGAGCAAACTGGTGGTGCCCGGTGGTCTGGAGGAACATTCGGGGGTTGTCTCCGAGTCGTTTCCAGCAGCCATGCGGATAGGAGGAGAGTTACTTGCTCAGGGCAACGCGCTTGGGCTCGAGCTGATCGAGAATGCGAGGTGGGCGTTCGTCGAGGGGATGACGGATGCCGCTGTAGCGCCCGCAATCGTGGCTCTGGTCAATGCCTATCTCGTCAAGAGGTACATGCCCAGCGGTTCGAAGCACGAAGGAGCGGAGCGGTCAGTCCCACCAGTTGAGACGGTCGGTAATCAGCTCCCCTGACTTGGCGCCGCGGAGGACGATGGTGGCTGGGGTGTCCGGCTTGGTCGGGGAGAACGCGTCGCATGGGACGATCTCGTGGTTTCCGTCCGGCCTGGTCCAGCGCAGCTTGGCCTTGGCCGGTCCCCCGTTCTCATAGTACTCCATCCTGAAGTCGTAGACCTCTCCGGCTTCGAAATCGACCGCCGCGGGGTGCTTGCCGACCTGGTCGTACCACTCGTCCACAAGCAACTGCCCATCCACCCACAGCCTGACGCCGTCGTCGTTGGAGGTCTCGAGGGTGTACGTGCCGGTCTCCTTCGGGATGATGAACCCCGACCAGCGTATGCTGAACTGGTCGCCGCCCACACCGGGGGGCCCACCGCTGCCCCAGTTGATGTCGATGTTTGGGTCGACGCCGACGGCCGACGGCTCGCCGGCCAGGTCCTTGTTGTCCCAGACCTCCGAGTTCAGCCCGCCGCACCGGTTGTTGATTACGACCACGCCGCCGGTCTGGGTGAGAGCCGGGGTGGGAGGCGGGTTCCTCGCGCCCTCAGTACCGTAGAAAATCAGGAAAAGGCCCCAGAAAGGCCCTTGGACGGCCATCGCGGTCAAGAAAAGACCTGGGACAAAGAGGGCCCAGTAGGCAGGGTGGGCCTCCATCCCAATGCCGAACATGCCACCCCACCAAGTGTAGCAGGTGGTGAAGACGAACAGGAGCCAGAACCAGATCATCCCGAAGTGCAGGAGGTGGATGCCGCCGATCTGCTCCCCGGCCCTCCTCTCGTTGGGCTTGCCGAAGAAGGCCCAGGTGAAGAAGAGGGTCGAGTAGGCCCACGGATAGAGTGCGAAGCCGGTCAGGAGGATGGCGAGGAAGCCCCATGCGGTCGACTCGTTGAATGTAACATCCCAAAACCAGGGCAGCTGCCAAACGGATATCGCGAATGCCATCCACGGGAAGCCGAATATCATTGCAGCCACAGCGCCC
>JAKUSA010000156.1 GCA_022449565.1 Acidimicrobiales bacterium
GCGTTGCAAGAGGTAAAGGGCTTCCGAGCCGCGGGGCAAGCGGATCGGGTCGTCACGCCCCGGCCGGTAGACCTCCTCGACTTGCTTCGCCAATGCGGCCACCGGGATCTCCTCTGCCAGGCCCAGGTCGCAGACCACCTGCTCGGCCACCCCCAATTGCCCCTGCCCCCCGTCGACGAGCAGCAACTGGGGTGGATAGGAAAACCGTCCGGAGCGTTCGCTTGCCGAAATAGGCCGCTCCTCCAGGTAGGCCCGCAGACGACGGGTCAGCACCTCGGCCATGGCTGCGTAATCGTCGTTTCCCTCCACGTCCCGGATTCGGAAGCGCCGGTAACCCGCTGTCTTGGGTAGTCCATCCTCCATGACCACCATTGATCCCACGTAGTCGGTTCCCTGGAGGTGACTCATGTCGTAGCACTCGATTCGCAACGGCGCCTGTGGCAACTCCAGGGCGTCCTGGAGTTCATTGAGGGCCCGGGCCCGGCTGTTGTGGTCGGCTGCGCGCTTGAGGCGGTGCCGGACGAACTCCTCCCGAGCGTTACCTGCCACCGTCTCCAGCAACGAACGTTTGTCTCCCCGGTGGGGCACCCGTATCCGTACCCGGCTTCCTCGCTCGCCGCCCAGCCAGCCTGTCAAAAGCTCCATTTCGGTGGGCAGGTCAGGAACCAGCACCTCCCGTGGTA
This sequence comes from Acidimicrobiales bacterium, assembly GCA_022449565.1. Taxonomy (GTDB): domain Bacteria; phylum Actinomycetota; class Acidimicrobiia; order Acidimicrobiales; family MedAcidi-G1; genus JAKUSA01. The sequence goes on from JAKUSA010000156.1 coordinate 684, forward strand.
TCCCGCGTGGCGGGTCCGACCGATAGTGACCCGAGAGAATCTGACCGACCAACTCGGGTCGGTCAAGGTCCTCGACCCGGTCAATGATGAACCCCTTCCGGCCCACCACTCGACCTCGTCGGACGTAGAAGACCTGAACGGCAGCCTCTAGTTCGTCCTCCCACAACCCGAACACGTCAAGGCTCTCGTCTCGACCCAAGACCATCTGCTGGCGTTCGATTGCTTTTCCGACGGAGGCCAGTCGATCCCGAGCCCGGGCTGCCGTCTCGAATTCACGGGAGTCGGAGGCCGCGACCATCTCTGCGGTGAGGCGGGCCACGATCTCCTCGGTGTCGCCCTCCAAGAAGCCAAGAAGGTCGTCGACGAGACCGGCATACTCCTCTGGTGTCACCTCCCCCACGCACGGACCAGCGCATTTCTCGATGTGGAACAGCAGGCACGGCCGTCCGAGGCGCTCGTGCTGAGCGAACTTGTTGTCGGAACAGGTCCGCACGGGGAAGGTACGTAGCAGTAGGTCCAGGGTCTCCCTGATGGCCCCCGCGTGCCCGAATGGTCCGAAATATCGGACCCCGGGACGCCGCCGACCCCGGGTGACCATCGGGCGGGGCCACTCGTCGTTCACCGTCACTGCGAGCAGCGGGTAGCTCTTATCGTCCTTGAGTTCCACGTTGAAACGAGGTCGGTGCTCCTTGATGAGGGTGAACTCGAGCAGAAGGGCCTCGAGTTCGTTGGCCACCCGGATCCACTCGACCGTGGAGGCCTCGCCCATCATCTGGGCGGTCCGAGGCGGTAGGCGGTCACGGCGCCCGAAGTAGCTGTTCAGACGGCTGCGGAGGCTCTTCGCCTTTCCGACGTAGATGACCCGCCCCTCAGAGTCCCTGAACTGGTAGGAACCTGGAGCGTCGGGCACCGTGCCAGCAGCCGGACGCTCGATCACCCCGTCAGGTTAGGAGGCTGAGGTCACCTACGGTCCGTCCACTCGGCGCCGCGGGTCGGTTGGCTACAGGATCGCCTTGAGGAAACGCCCGGTGTGACTCTCGGGCGCCCGGGCCACCGCCTCCGGGGTCCCCGCCGCCACGACCGTCCCGCCCCCGTCGCCCCCCTCTGGGCCCAGGTCGATGATCCAGTCGGCTGTCTTGACAACGTCGAGGTTGTGCTCGATGACGATCACCGTGTTGCCCTGGTCCACCAGACGGCTGAGTACCCCGAGCAGTTTCCGCACATCCTCATAGTGCAGACCGGTAGTGGGCTCGTCGAGCAGGTAGATGGTGTGGCCGGTGGGTCGCTTGGCCAGCTCGCTGGCCAATTTCACCCGTTGCGCCTCTCCTCCTGACAGGGTCGGGGCCGGCTGACCCAAGCGGATATAGCCGAGACCCACGTCCACCAGGGTCTGCATGTGACGGGTGATGGCCGGCTGTTTTGCGAAAAAGGACAGCGCTTCCCCGCACGGCATGGCCAGAATGTCAGCGATGTCGTGGCCCCTGTAGACGACATCAAGGGTGTCGCGGTTGTACCTCCGGCCCTTGCAGACCTCGCAGGGCACGTACACGTCGGGCAGGAAGTGCATCTCGATTCGCAGCGTCCCGTCACCTGAGCAGGCCTCACAGCGTCCGCCCTTCACATTGAAGCTGAACCGGCCCGGCTGGTAGCCGCGGACCCTTGACTCCTCGGTCTTGGCGAACAACTTCCGAACGTGGTCGAACACCCCTGTGTAGGTCGCCGGGTTCGATCGAGGGGTCCGGCCGATCGGTGCTTGATCGATATTGATCACCTTGTCGATCCCGTCCACCCCCTCTAGGGCCGTATGGAGGCCGGGCGGCACTTTGGAGGCATAGACCTCCTGCATCAGCGCCTTGAGGAGGATCTCGTTGACCAGCGTGGACTTGCCCGAGCCGGACACACCGGTTACGGCTACGAAGCAGCCCAAGGGCACCTCCACGTCGATGTCCCGGAGATTGTTCTCCCGGGCCCCCCGGACCACCAGTCGAGGGCCGTCGGCCCGTCGCCGCTGATCAGGCACCGGGATGCTCCGAACCCCACTCAAGTACTGGCCGGTCAGTGAGTCACGGCAAGACTCCAGGCCGGCCACCGGACCCGAGAAGACAATGTCGCCCCCATGCTCGCCGGCCCCCGGGCCAATGTCGACAACATGGTCAGCCGACCGGATCGTCTCCTCGTCGTGCTCTACGACGATGACCGTATTCCATAGGTCACGGAGACGTGACAGTGTG
>JAKUSA010000157.1 GCA_022449565.1 Acidimicrobiales bacterium
CAAGTCGGCCAACAGCCAGATAGTCGAGGAACACGAGTGGTTCGGCACCAACACAAACCAGGTCGTCGACGCACATAGCGACCAGGTCCACTCCGATGGTGTCCAGCCGGTCTGTCAGGCGAGCCAGCTCGGCTTTGGTACCCACACCATCGGTGGTGGCCACCAGAAGGGGATCGTGATAGCCGGAACTGGCTAGGTCGAAAAGACCGGCAAACCCACCAAGGTCACCGAGCACCTCGCGACGGTGTGTTGCACGGGCCAGCGGGGCAATCCGAGCCAGCGCCTCGTCGGCCGCACCCAGGTCGACACCGGCTTCCCGGTAGCCGTCGGTGGTCATCGGGTGGACACCGCTGGTCCGGTCAGGCCCGGGGAAACAGCCGGGACGCGTCCTCGGTCGGAAGTTCGTGGCCGTAGCTCACGGAAACCGGGGTTCCGGGCCGTTCCAGGTCCTTGACTCTGCCCATGTCCTCGAACATCCCCTCGGCCAGGTCGGCCGGGATCTCCACCGGGTAATCACCGGTCAAGCATGCGTTGCAGAAGCCAGCCCCGGTGGCGCCTGTGGCCTCCAGCAACCGGTCGATGCTCAGGTAGCTAAGGCTGTCGACCTCGAGATATCGCTGAATCTCGTCGACGGTCAGGTTGGCGGCCAGTAGTTCAGCCCGGGAACCGGTGTCCATCCCGTAGAAGCACGGCCAGCGATACGGAGGGGACGACACCCGGAGGTGCACCTCTGCGGCTCCGACCTCGCGCAGCATCCGGATCATCGACCGAGTGGTGGTCCCCCGCACAATGGAATCGTCGACCACGACCAGTCGTTGGTCGACGAGGTTGTCGCGGAGCGGATTGAGTTTCATCCTCACCGTGGCGGCCCGGAGGCTCTGGGTGGGAGCGATAAAAGACCGGCCGATGTAGCGGTTCTTGACCAGCCCCTGGCCGTAGGGGATGCCGGACGCCCGGGCGAACCCTTCAGCAGCTGGTATGCCTGACTCGGGAACGCCCATCACCAGGTCGGCCTCCGCTGGGGCCTGGGAGGCCAACGCTTCGCCCATACGGACCCGGGCCTGGTGGACGGTCTGGCCGTAGAGCATGCTGTCCGGTCGGGCAAAATAGACGAACTCGAACAGGCAAAGACGCGGATCAACGGCCGCTTCCTGGAACGGATGGAAAGATCGACAGCCTGTGTCGTCGACCACCAGGACCTCACCGGGATCGAGTTCCCGCACCATGTGAGCTCCGACCACGTCCAGGGCCGGAGTCTCCGAGGCCAGTACCCAGCCGCCGTCTAGGCGGCCCAGACAGAGCGGTCGGAAGCCATTCGGGTCGCGCACCCCGATGACCCGGTCGCGGTCGGCCAGCACGAGGGAGAACGCCCCGGAGAGTCGGGGCAGGACCTCGGCGAGAGCGCCGTCGAGGGCCTCGCCGGGTCCCAGGTCCGACCGGTACCCGAGTTCGGTGACCAACAGCTCGGCGATTAGATCGCTGTCGGACGCCACCGTCCCGGGCAGCATCCCGGCCGAGGCAGCCAGGTCTCTGGTGTTGACCAGGTTGCCGTTGTGACCCATGGCGAACTCGGTGTGATCCACGCCTCGATACACCGGCTGGGCGTTTCGCCACGTGCTCGAACCGGACGTTGAGTAGCGGGTCTGGCCGATTGCCAGGTCGCCGGGCAAACCGGCGAGCGTTCTCTCGTCGAAAACATTGGAAACTAGGCCCATGTCCTTTACAACGGTGATCGAGGTGCGGTCGCTGACTGCCATCCCAGCCGACTCCTGGCCTCGGTGCTGAAGCGCGTAAAGGCCCAGGTAAGTGAGATGAGCGACGGGGTGTCCGGGGGCGAAAACCCCGAAGATTCCGCAAGCCTCCCGTAGTCCGTCGGCCTCCCCGGCGGCCCGGACGCTCGCCGGGGGCTCGTCAAGAAGGGACACTGGGGCGAGCCTAGTGGCGTGTCCCCGACCGATTCGGACCCCCATCGGGCCGGGTCGCGGTGAGCCGTTCAACGACTCGACGTCCCGGCGTCCAGCGCCTCGGAAAGCCGCCCGCCATACGTCGTCGTCAGGACAGCTAAAGGGAGGTCGACCAGGTCCTTGACCACGAACCGGTCGCCGGTGGCCAAACCGAGCCGAACGGCCGGCACCTTGGCCTCCTCGGCGGCAGAGAGAACCTCGACCAGGCGGTCTGGGTGGACGGCGAGGACGACCCGACTGGGCCCTTCGCCGAACAGGGCGCGGTGGTCGGGCACCCGAGCAACATGCAGGCCGACGCCTGATCGAACGGCCATCTCGGCCAATGCCGTGCCAAGGCCGCCGGCTGACAGGTCGTGGACCCCACCCACCAGGCCGGTCAACACCAGGTGACGGACCAAGCCGGCCAACCGAAGGTGGAGGTCCGGGTCCAGGTTGACCAGTTCACCACCCGGCGCCCCGCGGGCCGCGCCCCACTGTGTGCCACCGAGACCCACCCGGTCCGATCCAACCAGCACCAGTCGGTGGTCCTCAAGGAGCGTTGCCCCCGGGGGCGGCCCGTCTAACCGGTCGACCACCCCGACAAGACCGACGACCGGTGTCGGAGCGATGTCGAACCCCGAGGACTCGTTGTAGAGACTCACGTTGCCACCCACCACCGGGATCTCGAACGCCCGACATGCCTCGGCCATACCGTCGATCGCCTCGGAGAGTTGCCACATCACCTCGGGATGTTCCGGATTGCCGAAGTTAAGGCAGTTCACGAGAGCAACCGGACGGGCACCCGCGCACGCCAGGTTGAGGACCGCTTCGGCGACGACTAGCGCCGTACCCCTTCGGGGATCCACGGCGCACCAGCGGTGGTTGCCATCTGTAGTCAGAGCCAGGCCCCGGCCGGTGTCCGCACCAGTGGCCGGGTGGCGGAGGCGCAGCACGGTGGCATC
>JAKUSA010000158.1 GCA_022449565.1 Acidimicrobiales bacterium
AGAGCTTCGACTTTGCGATCTCCGAGTACGGAGCGACCATCTGGTGTGATCCGTACCGGTGGCTTCCCGAGGCGGCGAGGGTGCTACGCCCTGGTGGCCGCCTGGCGTTTCTAGGGAACTCCGTGTTGATGGTGCTTTGCGTGCACGACGACAACTCGCCAACCGGTGACCGGTTGCAGCGCCCGCAATTCGGCATGCATCGCCTTGAGTGGCCCGATGATCCGGGGGTCGAGTTCCACATCTCCCATGGTGACCGCATCCGGCTCTTGCGCGCCTGCGGGTTCGAAGTCGAGAACCTCATCGAACTTCAACCACCTGTCGGCACCGACGAAACCCGCTTTCCGTACGCAAGCCTTGACTGGGCGAGACAATGGCCGATCGAAGAAGCGTGGATCGTCCGCAAGACGGGTTAACCAGGGCAGCTAGAGAGACACTCCCCGGTATCCGTCTCGAGGATGAAGGCCCGGATGACGCGATTGTCGGCCCTCGCGCGGTTTCCGGGGTAACCGAGTCATGTGGTAGCAGTTTCGTCAGGCATTACTGCGACTGGAGTTGGTACACACATGACCCGGCTTGGCTACCAGATCCCGAATTTCACCTACCCCGACATCTCGGAAGCGGGCATTTTCGACTCCGTCGTCGCCCAGGCCAAGGCGGCAGAAGCTGCCGGCTTCGACCGGGTCTTCGTGATGGACCACTTCTACCAGCTTCCGGGGATTGGAAGCCCGGAAGAACCAATGTTCGAGTGCTACTCGATCCTGTCCGCACTTGCTCAACACACGGAGACAGTCCGTCTCGCGGCGTTGGTGACCGGCAACACATACCGACATCCCACTCTCCTGGCCAAGGCGGTGACCGCGCTCGATCACGTTTCGTCGGGCCGGGCGACGCTGGGAATCGGTGCCGGTTGGTTCCAACTCGAACACGACTCCCTCGGCTTTGAGTTCGGCACGTTCACCGACCGGTTCGAGAAGCTCGAAGAGGCACTGCAGATCGTAATTCCGATGCTTCGCGGGGAAGAGGTGAGCCTTGCGGGGAAGCACTACCAGGTCTCCGACGCGGTCAACTCCCCGCGGCCTGTTTCTCGTATTCCGATCATGATCGGAGGCAGTGGTGAGAAGAAGACGCTGCGGATGGTCGCCCAGTACGCCGACGAGTCCAACCTCTCGAGCGGTCCGATCACCGAGATTCCACGCAAGCTCGAGGTTCTTGAGGAGCATTGTGAACGTCTAGGGCGGGATCGATCAGAGATCGTGGTTACGAAGCTGCAGATGGTCTGTGTTGCTCCAACCATGGAAGAGGCGGAATCGGACTTGCGCGAGGTTGGAGCGGCAAAGGGATGGTCCGATGAGGTCATCGAGATGGCCAAGATGATCCTGATCTTCGGCGATCCCGACACCGTCGGAGAGAAACTCCAAGCCTGCATGGACACGGGCATCGACGGGATGACTATCAACCTTGCCGCCAATGGCCACAAGACCGAGCGGATCGGCCTCCTAGGCGAAATCGGTTTGGCGGCAACGGCGAGTTGAACTGACGGCCAGTTGGTAATGAGGTCGGTTGAAACCTGCCGACCCGTTTTCAATAACCTGCCGAGGCGATGGAGCGGGGGAGAGGGTCTGAGTTGCGTCTACTCGTACTGCAACACATCGAATGCGAACATCCGGCACAGCTTCGGCACTTCCTCGTGCGGGACGGCATCGACTGGACCGCCGTCGAACTGGATGAAGGCGAGCCGATCCCATCTCTTGAGGGGTTTGACGCGATGTGGGTGATGGGTGGGCCTATGGACGTGTGGGATGTGGAAGAGCACCCGTGGTTGGTTGAGGAGAAGGAGGCGATACGGAGGTGGGTGGTTGACCTAGGCCGTCCCTTCCTCGGGCTTTGTCTCGGCCACCAGTTGCTCGCCGACGCGCTCGGTGGCAGGTGCGGCCACCAGCAGCCTCCTGAGATCGGGGTTCTAGAGGTGGCCCTGACTTCGGACGGGCTTAAGGACCCGATCTTTAGTGGTATGCCAGCGGTCCAGCGGGCTCTTCAGTGGCACTCGGTGCAGGTTCTAGAGCCTCCTGATGGAGCAGTCGTGTTGGCAGCGTCCGACGTGTGCCCGGTCCAGGCGATGCGCGTCGGACGCCACGCCTGGTCGATGCAGTACCACGTTGAGGTCGAACCGGACACGGTGTCCAACTGGGGAGTTGTGCCTGCATACCGGGCAGCGTTGGAATCGACGCTTGGTCCGACGGCGTTGGCTGGCCTAGTAGCGGCTGCTGAACAGCACATGAACGGTTTTGTGGCAAATGCCGAGTGCCTCTACGACAACTTTGTGGAAGCCGTCCGGCAGGTTCTGTAAGCGACCTCATTACCAACTAGCCGTCAGGGTCATCGGAACACGCCGCGTAGAGACGGTCCTTGAAGGCGGCTTCGTCGACGCGCCACACCACCCGTATGTTCGGTGGCTCGGACAGGATCCGACGATCGGGCAGCACGGCGCCGCGTGTGGGCCCGTCGAGTCCGACCACAAGCCATTCGTCGGTGGCCTCGATGATGATCGAGTCGTCGATGGCGACAGCCATCGCCACGGGGTCGGGGAAGTCCATGCCCGCCAGGCCCCTGTCGCGGCAGAACTGATCGACCTCAGCGTTGATGTCCACGGCGAACTCGCCCAGCCGACCACACGACCGCAGTCGTGCCGACTCCGGGGGTGTCATGACCGCATAGGTGCGACTGATGTTCCAGCCGATCATGGTCTTTGCCCCGGCAGCGCCGAACACGGCTGTGGCCGCTTCCGGATCGGCCCAGACGTTGTACTCCCCGAGGTGGTTGACGTTTCCCACACCGTCGGGCGAGCCCGCCATCAGATAGGGGTGCGTGAACCGGGTGAGGAGG
>JAKUSA010000159.1 GCA_022449565.1 Acidimicrobiales bacterium
GAAGTAGCCAAGTCCGAACTCCGGAGTCGAGAAGGTGATGGTGCTGCCCTCCGGGAAGTAGAACAGGTCTCCCCGAGTGGCCTCAACAGTCTGGCCAGTGTCATCGGAGATGTGGAACTCGCCGTCCACAATCAGCTTGATCTCGTGGTAGGTGTACGTGTAGGTCAACGATTCTCCGGACTCGCGACGCAACAGACCGGCGGTAATCGGCTTATCGGGATCCTCGGATACGACAAAGTCGTCAAGAAAGGCGTTCGCCTCGAACTCTTCCATCGGGGGCAGTTCCCGTCCCAGGATCTTGCCCTTGTGCTGCATGGCCGGCATGTGGACCTCCTCGGGTAGTTGACGACGACTCCGGCGCATCCTCGCATAGGCGCCGGTTGTTCGCTCTACAGGTGTTGCCTACGCTCTGCCGATTCTCCAGGGATCCGTTACGGACCCCTAACCCCACGGGAGGTACCACCCTGAAAGCAGAGAGCCGATCCGGTGAGGGGGCACGGGGGCGCAGGAGAGGACGGACCTCTCGAGCAGCCTCTCGCCTGCTTCCTTCCTTCGTCGGACCGGCGGAGCCACTCAGGCGCACCATTCCCACCTACGAGCTCCTCGACGAGGATGACCTGGTCCGTCTGGAGGAACACTCCGACTGGATTCTCGACGAGATCGGCGTGGAGATCCACGACGGTGAGGCGTTGGACCTTTTCGGGCAGGCTGGCGCGAGGGTGGACGGCCAACAGGCTCGATTCGAACCAGGCCTCGTCCGCTCGCTTTGTGCCACCGCCCCACCTGTATTTCAGATGTTCGGCCGGGATCCCACCTCGGGCATCACCGTTGGTGGTGACAGTGTGGTTTTCACCCCGGCCTACGGCCCGCCGTTCGTCTCGGATCTCGAGGGGGGGCGTCGCTACGCCACGATCATCGATTTCGAGAACTTCGTGAAGTTGGCCCAACTGTCCCCCTGGATGCACCACTCGGGCGGCACGATCTGTGAGCCGGTTGACCTTCCGGTTAACAAGCGGCATCTCGACATGGTTTATGCCCACCTCCGGTACTCCACGAAGCCATTCATGGGTTCGGTGACTTCGGCCGAGCGGGCCGAGGACTCCATCCAGATGGCTCGGATTTGCTACGGCACCGACTACCTCGAGGAGCACTGTGTGATCCAGGGGAACATCAACGTCAATTCGCCCCTGGTGTTCGACGGAGTAATGGTCGACTCATTAAAGGCCTACGCGCGGGCCAACCAGGGGTGTGTGATCTCCCCGTTCATCCTGGGCGGGGCCATGGGCCCGGTAACCCAGCCGGCGCTCGTCGCCCAGGCCATGGCCGAGGCCATGGTTGGCATCGCCCTCACTCAACTGATCCGACCGGGGAGCCCGATGGTTCTCGGGGTGTTCCTCACCACCATGAACCTCCGAACCGGCGCACCGACCTTCGGCACCCCCGAAGCCAACTTGGCCACCTACGCCATCGGCCAACTGGTCCGTCGGCTTGATCTTCCTTTGCGGGTCGGTGGTCACCTGACTTCCTCGAAGGTCCTCGATGCCCAGGCCGCACAGGAGTCGGGCGACACGATGCTGGTGGGGCTTCAGGCCGGTGCCAACTTTGTCCTCCAGGCTGCGGGTTGGCTCGAGGGCGGCCTGGTGATCGGCTATGAGAAGTTCGTCTTCGACCTTGACCGTTGTGGCAGCCTCTCCAGGATGCTGACCGGCCTCGTGGTCGACGACAACACCCTGGCCGCTGACGCCTTCCGAGAAGCCGGGGTGGGAACCAACTTCTTGGGGGTGGACCACACGATGGCCAATTTCGAGACGGCCAACTACCAGTCGGACCTGGCCGACGACACCTCGTTCGAGCAGTGGTCTGACGCCGGTTCCCTCGACTCGGCCCATCGGGCCAACCTGAGGTGGAAGGAGATGCTGGCCGACTACCGCCCCCCGCCGTTTGACCAGGCGGTCGACGAGGCACTCCGGGACTTCATGGACTCAAAGAAGGCCTCCGACGAGGACCGCTGGTACTGATGTCCGACCCCGAGAACTGGGTCCCCCTAGTGTTCGCATCAACCGGGGGTGGGATGTGAGGGTGGCCATTACCGGAGGAACGGGCTTCATCGGCTCACACTGTGTGGCCCAGGCCGTAGCCGCCGGCCATCAGGTGCGAATGCTGGTCCGGAACCCCCCCAAGGCCAGGGCGACACTGGAACTGCACGGGCTAACGCCAGATGCCGTCGAGGTCCTCGAGGCCGACCTCAGCGACCATCCCGCCCTACGAACTGGATTGATCGGAGCGGATGCGGTGATCCACTCGGCGGCCGTATTAAGCCTGAACCCGCTGGACGGACGGACAATGCGGGAGTTCAACCCAGCTAGCACCCGGGTGATCCTCGAGGAGTCAACGGCCCTCGGTATCGACCCGGTGATCTACCTCTCCACGTCGGGTGCCTTTATGCCGTCCACCGGGGAGCCCATCGGCTCCGACACAGAAGTCTCCACCGGCTGTGGGCCCTACACCAGAAGCAAGATCGCCGCGGAACATATCGCCCGCCACTACCAGGCTGACGGGGCGCCGGTGGTGTGCGTCTACCCGGGTGGAGTCATAGGCCCACGGGACCCCAACCTGGAATTGAGTGACTCGATGTCCCTCGTCACGACGATCCTGGGACGCGACACCGCCCTCCTACCCGGGGGTGCCCGTCTAGCCATGGTCGATGTACGCGACGTCGCTGCAGTGTGCGTGGGAGCACTCGAACCGGAGCGCGGCCCACGGCGCTACCACGTGTGGGGAGCCCCTACCAGCCTTGAGGGGATGCTCGAAGTCGTAAACCGGGTCACAGGCCGCGAT
>JAKUSA010000016.1 GCA_022449565.1 Acidimicrobiales bacterium
AACATTCCAGAGGGAACGTGGGGCACGCTCTCCGGCATGGAAAACGTCTGGATCGACAAGTAGGCATCGGCTTATAGCTGAGACATAAATCAAATAGAGACGAGAGGTGACGGCGCTCGCCCGGGGAATCGGGAGCAGATTAGGACAAGCGATTGGGCTGCTATTGGCAGTCGTGGTCGTCGTGTTCTTTCTGATCCAGCTTGCCCCGGGCGACGCCGCCCTCTACCTCGCCGGCGACCAAGGCGTCGGTGACGCTGAGTTCCTTGCCCAGGTCCGGGCCGATTACGGGCTAGACCAACCGCTTCTCGTCCAGTTGGGGACCTACGTCGGTAACGTCGCCCAACTGAACCTGGGCGAGTCCACCTACTTCAACGAGCCGGTCCTAGGCCTAATCGTCGAGCGACTCTTCGCTACGGTGCTGCTGGCCGGCACTTCACTTCTCTTCGCAGTGGGGCTGGGGGTGGCCATCGGCGTGTACACCGCCCGACGGCCCGAAAGCCCGATGTCTTCTGCCGCAACGGTGACGAGCCTGGTCGGATTTTCCACACCGGTCTTCTACTCGGCCATCATGGTCATCGTTCTCTTTGCCGCAAAGTGGAGCCTGCTCCCCGTAGGTGGTATGGAAGACGTCCGCTACGACGGCAACTGGGTCGGTGAAACCATCGACCTTCTTCAGCACCTCATCCTCCCGGCGCTCAGTCTCGGCATTATCTATCTGGCCATCTACTCCCGGCTGGCCCGAGCTTCGATGCTCGAGGTCCTGGAGTCCGACTACATCCGCACTGCCCGAGCGAAGGGCGCCCGAGAGCGGGTCGTTGTTTACAAGCACGCCCTTCGAAACGCCGTCATTCCCGTTATCACCGCCGCCGGACTCCAGGTCGGAAACCTATTGTCCGGGGCCCTACTCGTTGAGGTCGTGTTCGGCTGGCCTGGGATCGGGAGGCTGGCAGTCGACTCAATCTTCCGGCGTGACAGTCCGACGCTGCTCGGCATCATGATCTTCTCTTCGGCCATGGTCATCGTGGCCAACCTGCTCACTGATCTCGTCTACCGGCTCATTGACCCCCGGATCCGCGTCGGAGGATCCCGATGACCGATTTTGGCGTAGCCATCGAACAAGTCGAAACTGGTGGCCGGGGAGCCTTACGTATGTTCCTTCGGAACAAGGCCGCGGCCGTGGGTCTGGTCGTATTCTCCCTAATCGTCTTGGTCACCATCTTCGGTCCCGGCCTCTACGGGACAGGCGCAAACAAGATGGTTGCCAAACCGTTCCTGGGCCCCGGCAGCGAACTAGCCCCGCCACTGGGTACCGACTACCTGGGTCGAGACATTCTGGCCGGAATCATTGGAGGAGGCCGGGCAACTCTGGTGGTCGCTGCGGTAGCCGCCGCCATGACTATGACCATCGGCATCTTGGTTGGAAGCCTGGCCGGGTACTTCGGCGGGTGGATCGACGCCCTGCTCATGCGCTTCACCGAGATCTTCCAGGTAATGCCAGCTCTCCTCTTCTCGATGGTCGTCATCTTCATATTCCAACCCGGAACTCGGAACGAGACCCTGGCCATCGGCCTAACGCTGTGGCCGCTGGCAGCCCGCCTTGCGCGTGCCGAGTTCCTGCGGTTACGAGAGATGGAGTATGTGAAGGCTGCCCGTGCTATCGGGTGCGGCGACCTGCGGATCATGTTTCGCACGATCCTGCCCAACGCCATGCCGCCCCTACTGGTGGCAGCCACCTTGACGGTGGTCATTGCCATCCTCTTCCACTCCGGACTGGCCTTCCTGGGCATGGTGGACGTCAACACGATTAGTTGGGGGTCGATGTTGGGCAAGAACCGGGGCTACGCACTGACCGCCTGGTGGATGGTCTTCTTCCCGGGTATGGCGATCGTGGTCACCGGACTCAGCATCAGCCTGGTCGGAGACGGCCTGCAAGATGCCTTTAACCCGAAGCTCCGGGGGCGCTGATGACCCTCCTCTCAGTCACCGACCTCACCGTCACCTTCGATGAGTTCACCGCTGTGGACTCGGCGAATTTCACCATCGAGCCTGGTGAGACACTGGGTGTGGTTGGCGAGTCAGGTTCCGGCAAGTCTGTCACCGCGCTTTCAATCATGCGGCTGATCGAAATGGGCACTCGGGCGAAGATCACCCGTGGCCAGGTTGAACTAAAGATGCACGACGGATCGACCCTCGACCTTTTAGGTCAAGACGAGCCCACCATGAGAAGCATCCGCGGCAACCAGATCGCCATGATCTTCCAGGAGCCGTTGACCAGCCTGAACCCCGTCTACCCGGTGGGCGAGCAGATCGCTGAGTCGGTGCGCATCCACCAGGGGCTAGGGAGGAAGGCGGCCGCCGTCCGAGCCCGGGAGATGTTCGACTTGGTCCGGATCCCCGAGGCCGACAAGCGGATCGGTCAGTACCCGCACGAGATGTCGGGCGGCATGCGCCAACGGGGCATGATCGCCATCGCCCTGGCAGGGGAGCCCCGCCTGCGGCGCGCCGACGAGCCGACCACCGCCCTCGACGTGACCATCCAGGCCCAGATCCTGGGCCTGATCAAGCAGTTGCAGGTCGACACGGGCACCGCGGTGATGCTCATCACCCACGACATGGGGGTGATCGCCGAGGTAGCCGACCGGGTGGTCGTCATGAACCAATCGAGGATCGTCGAACAGGGACCGGTCGACCAGATCTTCCACTCGCCGAGGGAGCCATACACCCAGGGTCTGCTCAGCGCAGTGCCCCGGCTGGGCAGCATGGCCGGCAAGGATAAACCCGAGGCATTCCACTTGGCGGGGAGTCTGCGGTGAGCACCGTCGAACCGCTAGTTCGGGTGGAGGGCGTCTCCAAGCAGTTCCCGGCCGACGGGCGGGCCTGGGTACACGCCGTAATGAAGGTCTCGCTCCACATCGACCACGGGGAGACACTGGCCGTGGTCGGCGAAAGCGGCTGCGGCAAGTCGACGCTGGCCAACCTCATCATCCGACTCCACGATCCCGACGAGGGACCGGTCCTGCTCCAGGGCCTCGACATCCCTGACCTGGGTCCCCGCGAGATCCGCCCGCACCGGAAGACCATGCAGATCATCTTCCAGGACCCCTTCGCCAGCCTCGACCCACGCGTCCGGGTCGGCAAGGCGGTAGCCGAGCCACTAAGGGTGCACGGGATTGCCACCGGAGAAGCGGCCAACGAACGGGTGGGCGAACTGTTCGAGTTGGTCGGTCTGGAACAGTCGATGCTGCGGAACTTTCCCCACCAGTTCTCAGGCGGCCAACGCCAGCGGGTATGCATCGCTCGGGCCCTGGCCCTGAATCCCGAACTGGTCATCGCCGATGAGGCCGTGTCAGCGCTGGACGTGTCGGTCCAGGCTCAGGTGATGAACCTGATGCTGAAACTCCAGCAAGAACGGGGCCTGTCGTATCTGTTCATCAGCCACGACCTGGCCGTCGTGGAGCGCATCGCCCACCGGGTGGCTGTGATGTACCTGGGCCAGGTGGTCGAACTCGGCAGCCGCGAGCAGGTGTTCACCAATCCCCGGCACTCCTACACGGCAAGGCTGCTCGAGGCGGTACCGATCGCCGACCCGCGTCAGCGGCGGGAGCGGCCCCTGCTCACCGGCGAGATCCCCAGTCCGGTGTGGCCGGCCGGCACAGGCCCGGAGGTGGTGGCCATGGTCGAGGTCGAACCAGGCCACCTGGTGGCCGAGGAATAGACCCTGCCCAACAGGTCATTCAGCAGCGGGCGTCGCCACCGGGGGCGTCCGGAGCCGGACGGTGCAACACCCCGCCGGTGAAGTCGATCACCGCCATGGTGTCATCGTCCGGGTCGGGGGCTCCCCGGCCGTCAAGGAACATGCTGTAACCACCGTTCTCCGGGGCGGGGAACACCAGGGTGACCGGTCCGCCCCCGGTCAGGTTGGCCAGCGTGCCCCCGCCCGGCGTGCACCGCAGCACTTCGCCGTCCCACACGACAGGAACGTGTACCACCTTCGGGGAGCTGTCGGCGCCGACAGTGACCACGAAGGCCGCTGTGCCGTACTCGTCCAACCGGTCGGCCAGGTCGTCGACAGTTATCTTCACGCTCACATCGCCGATCGTAGCCCGGCCCATAAGCCCCACTCCTTCTCCACGTTGAGCTGTTACACGTTTTTTTGATAGTTTTCTTTGTATGTACCAGTTTCGTATGGGGGAAGCAGCGCAACTGCTGGGAGTCAGTCCTGACACGGTCCGCCGGTGGGCCGACGCCGGCCGACTGTCCACAGAGCGGACCGGCGGCGGCCACCGGCTGGTCGACGGCATCGAACTGGCCCGCCTGGCTCAAGAGTTGGCCGAGACCACCGCTACCGACGGCGCCGCACTGTCGGCCCGTAATCGGTTCATCGGCCTGGTCACCCGAGTTGTCCGCGACGGCGTCATGGCCCAGGTCGAACTCCAGGCCGGGCCTCACCGGGTGGTCTCCCTGATCTCCGCCGAAGCCGTCGACGACCTGGGTCTCGAACCGGGCGTCCTGGCCGTCGCCGCGGTCAAGGCCACCAACGTGGTCATCGAACGACCCCGGTGACCCACCCGGATGACCGGCCGCCCGAGCCGCCTGCTCCTGGCCATGGCACTCACCGTCGCTTTGACTGGCGGCTGCGGTAGCGACGACGAGCAGCTGACGGTGTTTGCCGCCTCGTCGCTTGCCGACGTGCTACCCGACCTGGCCGGCGCCCACCGGCAGGCCGGCGGCCTCGACGTGGTCAAAGTGCTCGCCGGATCCAGCCACCTGGCGGCCCAGTTGCGCGACGGTGCCCCAGCCGACGCGTTCGTCACCGCCGACGCCGCCCTGCTCGCCGGGCTGGCCACCGTCGGCCCGCCCATACCGGTGGCCGGCAACTACATGGTGGTCGCCGTCCCGGCCGGCAACCCTGGTGGGGTCACCGGCCCCCACGACCTGAAGCGAAATGACCTGCGGCTCGCTGTGTGTGCCGCCGGGGTGCCGTGCGGGGACGCCACTGCCGCCCGGTTCGGTGACCTGCCCGCTGACACCGAGGAACTCAGCGTCCGGGCGGTGCTGTCGCGCCTTGTCCTCGGTGAGGCCGACCTGGGGGTGGTCTATGCGACTGACGTGGCCGCCGAGGTGAAGGTGGTGGTCCCCTGGACTCAGGGCCTGGCATGTCCGTGTGTCGTTTACTCGGCAGTGGCCTTATCCGACCGGGGAGTCGGCTTCGTCGAGTTTCTGGCCAGCCCGGCTGCCCAAGCCATTCTCGCCGACCACGGGTTCTCCACCCGGTGACCGCCCCCCGCACAGTCGTCGCCGCAGCCGGCCTGGCCATCGCCTTCCTCGCCCTGCCGGTGGTCGGCCTCCTGCAACGGGCCCCGTGGGCCGGCCTTGGCAGCCTGCTTGGCCGGCCAGCGGTCGCTGACGCGCTGATGCTCTCACTGTTGGTCAGTGTGGTGGCCGCCGGGGTGATCCTGGTGCTCGGTACCCCGTTGGCCTGGGTGCTGGCCCGGGTCGACATCCCGGGCCGGCGACTACTGCGGGCCCTGGTGGTGCTGCCCATGGTTCTGCCACCGGTGGTCGGCGGCACCGCCCTGCTGTTCGCCCTCGGCCGACGGGGTCTAGTCGGCCAGTGGCTTGATGCCTGGTTCGGCCTGACCCTGCCGTTCACCACCGCAGGCGCCGTGGTGGCCGCCACGTTCGTGGCCATGCCGTTTTACGTGGTGGCCGTCGAGGGGGCACTGCGGTCCGGCGACGACCATCTTGAGCAGATGGCCGGCACGCTGGGTGCCCGGCCACTCACCGTTCTGCGCCGCATCACCCTGCCTCGCCTGTTGCCGGCCATCGGCGCCGGCCTGGCCCTGGCCTGGGCTCGGGCGCTCGGCGAATTCGGAGCCACCATCACCTTCGCCGGCAACCTGCCCGGGCGTACCCAGACCCTCCCCCTTGCTACCTTCCTGGCCTTGGAGACCGACCCGGAAGCCGCCCTGGCTCTCAGCCTGGTGATGCTGGCTGTCTCTCTCGCTGTTCTCGTGCCGCTGCGAGACCGCTGGCTACCCAGCCGATGACCACCCCGGCCCTTGCCCTGGCGGGCGCGACCCGCCGGAATGGCTTCATCCTCGAGGTGGACCTCACCATGGCCGTCGGGGAGACCATCGCCATCCTCGGCCCCAACGGTGCCGGCAAGACCACCCTGTTGCGCCTAGTCGCCGGACTAGAACGGCTGGAGTCGGGCAGCCTGCGGCTGGCTGGACGCACCGTCGACGACGGTGCGTCTGCGGCGGCGCCCCACCGGCGGCCGATCGGCTGGGTGCCCCAGGACCGATTGGTGTTCGACCACCTCACCGTGGCCGCCAACGTGGGCTTCAGCCCCCGGGCTACTCCCGAACGCACCGCGGCGCTGACCGATGCTCTCGACCTGACCGGCCTGGTCAACCGGCCAGTCGGGGAATGCTCGGGCGGGCAGGCCCAGCGGGTGGCCGTGGCCAGGGCGCTGGCCGCCGACCCGACGGTGCTGCTCCTCGACGAACCCTCAGCGGCACTGGACGTGGAAAGTCGACACCTCATCCACCGAGCACTCGCCGCCGACGGGAAACCGGCCACCCTGCTGGTCACCCACGATCCGGTAGAGGCGGCCACCCTCGCAGACCGGATTGTCATCCTCGAGGACGGCCGAGTCACCCAGGAGGGCACCCCGGCCGAGATCCGGGTCCGACCCGACACCCGCTACGCCGCCTCCCTGACCGGCCTGAACTTCGTCGACGCCTACGCGCGGGGAACCACGGCAACAACGGACACCGGAACGGGAGTGGTGCTGGCCGAACCGACCGCCGGACCGGTGCACGTGGTCATCCCGCCCAGCGCGGTAGCCCTCCACACCACCCGGCCCGAGGGGAGTCCTCGCAACGTTTGGCAGGCCACTGTCACCGAATTGCGTCCCGCCTTCGACAGGGTGCGGGTAGCCCTTGACGGGCCGCTGCCCCTCGTGGCCGAGGTCACCCCCGATGCCGTCGACCGCCTGGGCCTGCGGCCCGGCAGCAGCGTGTGGGCGGCAGTTAAGGCCACCGAGGTGACCGCCCACGCCGCATAGGGGTTCTCTACCCGTCGATGCCGAGCGCTTCGCGGAGAAAAGCCAACTGCACCAGGAGCAGGTTCTCGGCCACCGCCTCCTGGGGAGTCATGTGTGTCACCCCGGATAGCGGGAGCACTCGGTGGGGCCGGCCGGCCTCCAGGAGAGCCCGTGACAGGGCCAGGGTGTGGGCGACCACCACATTGTCGTCAGCTAGCCCGTGGATCAGCAGCAGCGGCCGGGTCAGGTTCGCCGCTTCGGCGCACAGGTCGGTCGCCGCGTAGGCGGCGGGTGCCTCGTCCGGATGGCCGAGGTAGCGCTCCGTGTAGTGGGTGTCGTAGAGGCGCCAGTCGGTAACCGGAGCACCGGCCACCGCGGCGTGGAACACGTCCGGCCGGCGCAGCACAGCCAGAGCGGCCAGGTACCCGCCAAACGACCAGCCGCGGATGGCCACCCGACCCAAGTCCAGCCGATCATCGGCCCCGGCCAGGGCGTGGAGGGCATCCACCTGATCGTCGAGCACCGGACCAGCCAGGTCGCCGGCCACTGCCCGCTCCCAGGCCGGGCCCCGGGCCGGAGTGCCGCGGCCGTCGGCCACCACCACGGCGAACCCCTGGTCGGCGAACCACTGGGAGGCCAGAAACACGCTCCGGGCCCGCAGTACCCGCTGGGCGTGCGGCCCGCCGTACGGGTCGAGGAGCACCGGGAGGGCCGAACCGTCATGCCCGGTCGGGAACAGCACCGCGGCCCGCAGATCCCGCTGGCCGACCACGTGGAACGCCGGGTCGGGGACCACTGCGGGCTCTTCCCCGAATGACACCACCTCGTGCCCTCCGGGCAGCACCGTCGCCGTCGACCCGCCCATGGTCGCCGAGACCACCACCAAAACCCCGCCGCCGATCGTCGCATCGTGGACCCCGCCACCGCCGGCCACCACCTCCAAGCTCCCCTCGGCACCCACCCGGACCACGTCGGCGTCGACCGGGTCGACCGACGCCACGGCCAGCACCGCGTCATCCTCTACGCCCACCACCCGTCGCACCTGGAGGCCCTCCGGTGAGAAGGCCTCACCGTCAAGGCACAGCCGTCGGGAATCGCCCCGGTCCTCAACGGTCAGCAGGCCCCCCCGCCACCACCGGGGTACTCCGGCCACCAGGTCCACCCATGCGTCGTCGAAAACCCGGTAGACCTCGTCGGTGGCCCCGGTGGCCACCTCGACGGTCAACACCGCCAGGGTCTTCTGATCGCGGGACTGCACCACCAGGCTCAGAGGCCCAGCTCCTGATCCCCTCTCGGACCCCTCGGCGGGCCAGAACACCGCGGCCAGGTACTCGAACTCGTCGCGACGCCAGTCCACAGCCACGACGCCGCCGGACAGGCCCACCAAGCCCAGGTCCACCTCGGCGTTCGCGCTGCCCGCCGCCGGATAGCGGAAGGGCCGGGGCGCGGTCGCCGGGTCCACCGGCGCGGCCAGCCACCATTCCGATACCGGGGACACGTCCACCCGGGCGGCCAGCAGACCACCGCTATCGGGCGCCCACCAGTGGCCTCGGGTGCGGCCCATCTCTTCGGCGGCCACGAACTCGGCCGCCCCCCACGACACCGTGTCCGACCCCGTGCCCACCAGCCGGCGGTCGCCACCCGACCCGGTCACCCGCAGGGTCCGACCCGACAGGTAGGCCACCGAGGCGCCGTCCGGGCTGAGCCGCGGGTCCACGGTGTCTCCGCTGGAGGGGAGTTCAACCACCCGGGGCTCGTCCACGTCGGTGATGAACACCCGGCCAGCCAGCGCGAAGCACACCCGTGACAGGTCGGCAAGCCCGTCGAAAGCCACGATCCCCTCTGCGGCCTCCCGGGTGCGCTCCCGCCGCGCCGACTCGGCGGCCGGCACCCGGCCCGGTAGGTCTCCGAGTAGGACCACCGGATCGGCCACCAGTCGTTCGTCGCCGCTAACGGGATCCAGGCTCCACAGGGCGTTTACCGGGTCGTCACCGGCTGCTGAGCGTAGGAACACCACCCGCGAACCGTCGTCGGCCACCGCGAAGGTTCGGGCAACGCCGCAGGTGAAGCGCCGTGTTCGGGCGTTCTGGCGGGGATAGTCATCCACGAACCGGACACTAGAGGCCCCGCCGCTTGCCAAACTCCGCGGGCGCGCACAGACTTTCCCTCAACGACCTAGGGCTCCGGGCGAACCTCAGGGGGGATGTTTGCTCGGAGCCCTGTCGCGTCCCGCCCCGGGTGGGCAGCCTGATGGGCGGCCTGCCAGCATCGGACCGTCGACCGGCAGGCAAACCACGGGAGGACGGCCGATGCAACTGGGCCTGATCTGGGGCTACTGGGCAGCCCAGCCGCCCGACGACTGGGTCGACCTCACCCGAGAGGCTGAGCGCCTCGGCTACGACGCGGTGTGGACTTCCGAGTCGTGGGGATCCGACGCCTTCTCCCCGCTGGCTCACCTCTCCGCAGTAACCGACAGGATCAGGCTCGGTACCAGCGTCGTCCAGATCGCGGCCCGCACTCCCACGGCGTGTGCCATGCACGCCGTCACCCTCGACCACTTGTCACAGGGCCGCCTGATCCTGGGTATCGGCGTGTCCGGTCCCCAGGTCGTCGAAGGCTGGTATGGGCGACCCTTCGGCCGGCCCCTGGCCCGCACCCGGGAATACGTCGAGGTGTTGCGGAACGCCTTCGCCCGCGAGGAACACCTCACCTACGACGGGGAGTTCCACCAACACCCCTACACCGGGCCCGGAGCGACCGGCCTGGGCAAGCCGCTCAAGATCATGACCCACCCTCTCCGAGCCGACCTGCCGATTTTCATCGGCGCCGAGGGCCCGAAGAACGTCGCCCAGACATGTGCCATCGCCGACGGCTGGCTACCCCTCTACTACTCCCCGTACCGACCCGAGGTGTACGACGAGGCGATAGCCGGTCGGCCCGAGGGGTTCGAGATCCCGTTGAACATGATCGTCAACGTCACCGACGACGTGACCGCCGGACTCCTACCCATGAAGATGAGCATCGCCCTCTACATCGGCGGCATGGGCGCCAAGGGCCAGAACTTCCACACCCAGCTGATGTCCCGAATGGGCTTCGAAGCCGAGGCCCACCGCGTCCAGGAACTGTTTCTCGAAGGAAGACGAGAGGAGGCCATCGCCGCGGTGCCCGACGACTTCTGCGACGAGATCAGCCTCGTCGGTACCCCTGAGCGGATCCGCGACCGCCTCCAGGCCTTTGAGGACAGCCCGATCACCATGCTCAATGTGAGCGCCCGTAGCGTCGCTGAGCTCCGCCAAGCCGCAGAGTTGATCCTCGGCTGATCGACCTAGAGAACCCCGACCCGCCGCTATCGGACCCGGGTGGCTGCGACTAGCGTGCCCGCCGTGTCGGAGGGCCGCAGGGGTACCGCCGTGCGGGCGGCGGTGTGCCACGGGCCGGGCGCGCCCCTCCTTGTCGAGGACCTCACCCTGGCCGATCCCGGCCCCGACGAGGTGCGGGTGGCCATCGAGGCGTGCGGCATCTGCCACTCCGACCTGACCTACGTGGATGGCGGCTGGGCGGTCGATTACCCGGTGGTGCTGGGCCACGAGGCCGCCGGCCGGGTAACGGAGGTGGGCGGCAAGGCCGACGGACCGGTCGTCGGCGAGAAGGTGGTGGTGTCGCTGATTCGCTCCTGCGGTCAGTGCCGGGCCTGCCGACGGGGTCATGACGTGGCCTGCACTGGCCGGATGCACCTCCACGACCACAGTCCGCTCACCGACCCGGCCGGGAACCCGGTCACCCAGGGCCTCTACACCGGTGCCTTCGCTGACGCGGTGGTCGTCCACCGCTCCCAGTGCGTGCCGGTCCCCGAGGACCTGCCGTCCACCTCGGCCGCTCTGCTGGGTTGCGGGGTCCTCACCGGGGTGGGAGCGGTGACCAACACTGCCCGGGTAGATGCCGGGGAGGCGGTGGTCGTGGTGGGCTGCGGCGGCGTCGGCCTGGCCGCCGTACAGGGCGCCCGAATCGCCGGAGCCGACCCGATTGTGGCCGTCGACCCCCTGCCCAACAAACGTGACGCCGCCCTGCGGTTCGGCGCCACCCATGCCGTTGACGCGGACGACGACGTGACTGAGGCGGTGCGGGCCGCCACCGGCGGACAGCTGGCTGACCACGTGCTGGTCACCACACCGGCGCCAGCCGCCATGGCTGGCGCCCTAGACCTGGCCGCCCCCATGGGGACCCTCATCCTGGTGGGTATTCCGGACGACGGGGTGACCACCGAGTTCGACACCGGACTACTGGCCGTCCGCAACCAGTCGATCCTCGGCTCCAAGATGGGCACGTCCCGACCGGCGGTCGACGTGCCCCTCCTCGTCGAGCACTGGCGGGCCGGCCGCCTTGACCTCGACGGCATGGTCACCAGCGTCCACCCGCTGGAGGGGATCGCTGGGGCGGTCGCCGAAATGCGCAGCGGCGCGGCAATCCGGACGGTGGTCTGCCCGGGGGGGACTGAGCGATGAAGGTCGCCGGGGTCGAGACGTTCGTGGTGGCCAACCCTCCACCCCGCCGCGGCGGCCGGTACTTCATCTTCGTGAAGTTGACCACCGAGGGCGGCGTGGACGGCATTGGAGAGGCCTACGTGGCCACCTTCGATCCGCACCTGGTGGCCCGGATGATTGAAGACGTGGCCGACCGGTTCCTGGTCGGCCGGAGCCCGTTCGACGTCGAGGTTTTCTGGCGGCGGGCTTACGGCTCCGGCTACGCGCTGCGCCCCGACCCGACGCTCTGCGGGGTCATCAGCGCCCTGGAGATGGCCTGCTGGGACCTGATCGGCAAGGAATGCAACCGTCCTGTCTACGACCTGCTCGGCGGACGGGTCCACGAGGGCCTGCGGGCCTACACCTACCTGTACCCGGCTGACGGCGACGACACCTACACCCCGACCACCGAACGCCACATCTACAACGACCCCTCACTGGCCGCCGAAGCCGCCCGGGACGCGGTGGCTAAGGGGTTTACCGCGGTGAAGTTCGACCCGGCCGACTCCTACACGGTGTTCGACGGCCGCCAACCAACCCCGTCCGAGCTGGCGTTCTGCGAGTCGATGGTCAGCGCGCTACGCGACGCCGTCGGCACAAGCGCCGACATCCTGTTCGGGACCCACGGACAGTTCACCCCGTCCGGGGCGCTGCGCCTGGCCAGGGTGCTAGAGGCCTACGACCCGCTCTGGTTCGAGGAACCCGTGCCACCCGAGGACCTCGAGGGCATGGCCCGGGTGGCCGCTGGGACCACCATCCCGGTAGCCACCGGCGAACGCCTCACCGGGGTGGGCGAGTTCGCCGCGGTGCTCCGGGCCGGCGCGGCGTCGATTCTCCAACCCGACCTGGGCCGCAGCGGCGGCCTCCTCCAAGGCAAGAAGATCGCCGCCCTGGGCGAAGTCCACCAGGCCCTGTTGGCTCCCCACTGCTACTGCGGTCCGGTGGTCGCGGCGGCCAACATCCAGCTGGCCGCCTGCACCCCCAACTTCCTGATCTTGGAGTCGATCGGCGACTGGTCCGGCTTCCACGCCGAACTGCTCGAGACCCCGCTCACCTTCGAAGACGGGATGGTCATCCCGCCCACCGAACCGGGCCTCGGCGTGGTACTCGACGAGGAGGTGGCCCGGGCCCACCCGTGGGAAGGCGGCGAACTGCACCTCACCCCCCGCTACGACCCGCCGGCCGCCACCGAAGGGTTCCGCTAAATGACCGGGGCGACCCGCACCGGCCGGAGGGGCGGCGGTAGCCAGGCCCGCCGGGCCGACGCCACGACCGCCGTCGAACAACCCCCGTTCACCCAACCCAGGATGCGGTTCGAGCCGCTGCGGGCCGTGTCCGACGACGAACTCGAAGCCATCCACCTGGCGTCGCTGCGGGTTCTCGCCGAAACCGGCATCGACTTCCTCGACGACACCGCGTGCCGACAACTCGCCGAGGCTGGCGCCGAGGTGGACGGCCAGCGGGTTCGCTTCGACCCCGACCTCGTGGTCGACCTGGTCTCCACCGCCCCATCCCAGTTCACCATTCACGGCATCGACAGCGGCCGTGACCTGACCCTAGGCGGCGACTGGATCACCTACACCTCGGTGGCCAGCCCACCGTTCGTCACCGGCCTGGGCGGCGACCGGCGTAACGGCAACCGGGAGGACTACCGCAACCTGCTCAAGCTCGGCCACATGCTCAACACCGTCCACACCTTCGCCGGCTACCCGGTGGAACCGATGGACCTCCACCCATCGGTGCGGCACCTCCACGCCACCCACGACATGGTCACCCTCTCGGACAAGCCACCGTTTGTCTACAGCCTCGGCCGACAACGCAACCTCGACGCCATGGAGATGACCCGCATCGCCCGCGGTGTCGACCCAGCCGTCTTCAACGCCGAACCGTCGATTTTCTCGGTGATCAACGCCAGCACCCCGCTGCGTTACGACACCCCGATGCTCCACGGCATCCAGGAGATGTCGGCCCGGAACCAGGTGATCGTCATCACCCCCTTCACCCTCGCCGGAGCCATGGCCCCCGTCACCGTGGTCGGGGCCCTCGTTCTTCAAAACGCCGAGGCGCTGGCCGGGATCGCCTACACCCAGGTGGTCCGACCCGGAGCGCCCGCCATCTACGGAGGGTTCACCTCAAATGTGGACATGCAGTCCGGGGCGCCGGCCTTCGGAACCCCCGAATACTGGAAGGCCTGCCTCGTGGGAGGGCAACTGGCCCGGCGTTACGCCCTCCCCTACCGCTCGTCGAACGTCAACGCCTCCAACAGCGTCGACGCCCAGGCCGGCTACGAGAGCCTTATCGCCATCTGGGGAGCGGTCATGGGTGGCGTCAACCTGCTGCTCCACGGGGCCGGCTGGCTGGAGGGCGGCCTGCTCACCTCCTACGAGAAGATGGTCATCGACGCCGACGTCCTGGCCATGGTGACCGCCATGCTTGAACCGGTCACCGTCGACGACGCCACCCTGGCCGTTGAGGCCATCGCCGAGGTCGGCCCGGGCGGCCACTTCTTCGGCATCGAACACACCCAGCAGCGCTACCGTAGCGAGCACTTCCGACCCATGGTTTCGGAGTGGCGCAACTTCGAGTCGTGGGACGAGGGCGGCCGACGGGAGGCCCACCAGCGGGCCGAGGACCTGGCCCGCCAGCTCATCGACGCCCACCAGGAGCCGGCCATGAACCCGGAGCGACGAGCCGAATTGGATGAGTACGTGGAACGACGGGTAGCCGAGGGCGGCGTGCCCACCGACTTCTAGGGACAGGCCAGGGAGCACCGGGATGAGAGAGCGAGCCCAGGTGGTGGTAATCGGCGGCGGGGTCGTGGGCTGCAGCGTCCTCTACCACCTGACCAGGGCCGGCTGGACGGACGCCGTCCTACTGGAACGCAAGGAGCTGACCGCCGGGTCCACCTGGCACGCGGCAGGCGGCATGCACACCCTCAACGGCGACCCCAACGTGGCCGCCCTTCAGCGCTACACCATCAAGCTGTATCGAGAACTCGAGGAAGCCACAGGTATGGACTGCGGGGTCCACCAGACCGGCGAGCTGATGCTGGCCGACGCCGAGGATCAAATGGACTGGCTGCGTATGGCCCACGCTCGGGGTCGCTACCTGGGCATGGAGACCGAACTGATCTCCACCGCTGAGGCCAAGGCGCTGGTCCCGTTCCTCGAGGAGGAGCACTTCGTGGGAGCCCTGTGGGACCCCGTCGGCGGCCACGTCGACCCCTCGGGGATCACCAACGCCTACGCGGCGGCCGCCCGGGCCGCCGGTGCCGAAGTGGAACGCAACACCCGAGTCCACGGCATCACCCGACGGCCCGACGGCACCTGGGACCTGGCCACCGAGAAAGGCACCATCAACTGCGAGCACTTCGTCAACGCCGGCGGCCTGTGGGCCCGCGAGGTGGGCCGTATGTGCGGCATCGAACTGCCCGTCCAGGCCATGGAGCACATGTACTTCCTCACCGAGGAGATCGACGGCATCGATGAGTGGCTGACCGAAAGCGGGGGCCACGGCCGTGGTGTCCTCGACTTCGGCGGCGAAATCTACCTGCGAGCCGAAGGGCGCAGCCTGCTACTTGGCACCTACGAGCAGGCCTGCGTACCGTGGCAAACTCGCTCCACCCCCTGGGACTTCGGCTCCCAGTTACTGACCCCCGACCTGGAACGCCTCGCCCCGTCCCTGGAAGTCGGGTTCGCCCACTTCCCCATCTACGCCGAGGTGGGCATCAAGCAGGTAGTCAACGGGCCCTTCACCTTCGCACCCGACGGCAACCCGCTGATCGGCCCGGTTCGTGGCCAGAGAGGCCACTGGGTGGCATGCGGGGTGATGGCCGGCCTCAGCCAGGGGGGCGGCGTTGGCCTGGCCATGGCCAACTGGATGACCACCGGAGACCCCGGCTTCGACGTTTGGGGGATGGACGTGGCCCGCTTCGGCGACTGGACCACCCCGGCCTACACGGTCACCAAGGTCCAGGAGAACTACCGCCGCCGGTTCCAGATCCCCTTCCCCAACGAGGAGCTCCCCGACGCCCGGCCCCTGTACACCACCCCCATCCACGGTCGGCTCACCGAGGCCAACGCCGTGTGGGGCGCCGCTTACGGCCTCGAATACGCCCTGTGGTTCCAACGCCCCGACAAGGAACCTTTCGAGGAGGTCACCTTCCACCGGTCCAACGCCTTCCCGGTGGTGGCCGAGGAGGTCGCCGCGGTGCGGGAAGGGGTGGGAATGATCGAGACCACCGGTTTCGCCAAGCACGAGTTCGCCGGCCCGGGAGCCCGGGCGGCCCTCGACCGTCTCATGACCAACCGGATCCCGACTACCGGCCGCCTGGCCCTCACCCCGATGCTCAATGAGGCTGGCCGGCTCATCGGCGACTTCACCGTGGCCGCACTAGCTGACCAGCACACCGGGTCCGAGAAGTTCATGGTGTTCGGATCCGGGGTAGCCGAGGGCTACCACCAGCGCTGGTTCCTGAACCACCTGCAGGGCGACGACACCGTTGCCTACCGTCCGCTAGGCAACGAACTAACCGGTCTGTCCATCGCCGGGCCGGCCGCTCGTGACCTGCTAGCCGCCATCGCCGAAGCCGACGTGGACGCTGAGGCGTTCCGGTTTCTGGACATCCGGCCCATGGCGCTGGGCATGGTCCCTGCCCTGGTGGGCCGGATCACTTTCACCGGAGACCTGGGCTACGAGATCTGGGTACCCGCCTCGCTCCAGGCCCGCCTGTTCGACCTGATCTCCGAGGTTGGCGCCGACCACGGTCTGCGACTCTTCGGGTTACGAGCCTTGGACAGCATGCGCTTTGACAAGAACTTCGGGGCATGGGCCACCGAGTACCGGCCCATCTACGACCCGTTCGAGGCGGGCATGGACCGGTTCGTGAAACTCGACAAGGGCGACTTCGTCGGCCGGGACGCCGCGTCGGACATCGCCGCGGCAGGGCCCGAGAGGCACCTGTGCGCTTTCACCATCGACGCAGACGGCTCCGACGTGGCGGGCGACGAACCGATATGGCACGACGGGGAGGTGGTCGGCTGGGCTACCTCCGGTGGGTACGCCCACCACTCTCAGGCCTCGTGCGCCCTCGGCTACCTTCCGGCCAGCATCGCCGCGTCTGACACCGGATTCCAGATCGAGGTGGTGGGCACCCGCCGGGAGGCCACCCGACTCGACGAGCCACTCTTCGACCCGACCGGTTCGAGGATGCGCGGCTAGCCACCGCGCCGCAAACCCGCTATGAGCGCCGCCGAGAAGATCCGCCAACAGGCCACCGACCCGCTTGAGATCCGGGCCGCCAAGGAAGGCCACCGCCGGATTCTTGGCCCCGGTGAACCGGCCCTGTCCGAATGGGCGACCGCCGGATTAGCCCTCCCTGACCTGGAAGGCATGCGTAGCTGGCGCCTGGGACGCACTCGGGCCCAACTGTCCGAGCGGGGCCTGGCCGGGGGGTTGCTGTTCGACCCCCTAAACATCTTCTACGCGGTCGACGCCAGCAACATGCAGGTGTGGGTGCTTCACAACCAGGCCCGCTACGCCTTTGTGGCCACCGACGGCCCGGTGGTGCTCTTCGACTATCAGGGTTGCGAGTTCCTCTCGGGGCACAACCCGCACGTCGACGAGGTGCGAAGCGCCACACCCTTGACCTACTTCCTTGCCGGTGACCGGGTGGATGAACAGACCAGCCGTTTCGCCGACGAGATCGCAGTCCTGGTCCAGGAGCATGGCCGGGGCGAAACCCGACTGGCCGTCGACATCATCCCCGGGGCCGGCCAACACGCCCTTGAGGCGGCCGGGCTGAGCCTCGTCGACGGCATGGAGGTCATGGAGAGGGCCCGGGCGATCAAGGGACCAGATGAGATTGCCGCAATGCGCTGCTCGGTGGAGGCATGCCGGATCGCCTGCGCGGAGATGTTCAGGGCCATGCGGCCGGGAATGACCGAACAGCAACTTTGGGCCGTTTTGTGGTCAGAAATGATTACCCGGGGGGGGGAGTGGATGGAATGCCGGCTGTTGGCTTCCGGGCAACGAACAAACCCGTGGTTCCAGGAAGCCAGTAGCCGAGTGATCGAAGACGGCGACCTAGTGGCTTTTGACACCGACCTGGTCGGGTCGTACGGGATGGGGACTGACATCTCGCGCACCTGGGTCTGCGGCAACACCGATCCGGGCGCGCAAGCGCGACACGTCCACGACCTGGCATGTGAGCAGCTTCACCGCAACATCGAACTGCTCACCCCGGGCCGGACCTTCCACGAGTTGACCACCCAGGCGTGGATGCCACCCGTCGAGGACTACCGGCACTACTCCTGTCTTTTCCACGGGGTAGGCCAGTGCGACGAGTGGCCTGCCATCGTGCCACTCCACTACTGGGAGGGAAGCGGCTACGACGGGGTGCTGGAACCGGGCATGGTGCTCACTGTCGAGTCCTATGTGGGCGCCCGGTCGGGCGGGCCCGGCGTGAAGTTGGAAGACCAGGTTCTGATCACCGAGAACGGTTACGAGAACCTTTCCCCATGGACGCTCGACCTCGACGTCTTCGAGGTTCTCTGAGCACCGCCGAGGCGAACGCGGCGGACGACGACCGGTATCGTCGGCCGGTCCGTGATCGAGCATGGAAGGAGCAACAATGACCAAGTTGTGCGACGGCCGGGTGGCCGTGGTTACCGGCGCCGGCCGGGGCATCGGCCGGGAACACGCCCTGATGCTCGCCGAACAGGGGGCCCGGGTGATCGTCAACGACCTGGGCGGTGACGAGGCCGGCCACGGGGCTGACCTCACGCCCGCCCAGCAGGTGGTAGCCGAGATCGAAGCAATGGGCGGCGAGGCGGCCGTTAACGGGGCCAACGTGGCCGACTTCGACGCGGCCGGTGACATGGTTCAGCAGGCAATCGACACCTGGGGACGCATCGACATCTTGGTCAACAACGCCGGAATCCTGAGAGACCGCATGGTGTTCTCCATGTCAGAAGACGATTGGGACACGGTGATCAACGTGCACCTCAAGGGAACTTTCGCCCCTACCCACCACGCGGCGGTCTTCTGGCGCGAGACCACCAAGGCCGGCGGTGAGACGTTCGGCCGGGTGGTCAACACGTCGTCTCCGTCAGGGATCTACGGCAATGTCGGCCAAACCAACTACGGGGCGGCCAAGGCGGGCATCGCCGGGTTCACCGTCATCGCAGCCCAGGAACTGGTCAAGTACGGAGTGACCGTCAACTGCCTGGCCCCCAGCGCCCTCTCGCGGCTCACCGAACCGTTGATGGGAGGGGAGATCACCGACGAGATGCGAGAATCGATGTCCCCCCGATGGATCGCCCTGATCGCCACGTGGCTGTGCAGTGCCGAAGCCCAGAGTGTCACCGGCCGGGTCTTCGACATCCGGGGAGAGAAGTTGGGCATCGCCGAGGGCTGGCACCTCGGTCCAACAGCTAGCCAGCCCGACGATCCGGCCGAGTTGGGTTCGGTGGTCCGGGGCCTGATGGAAGAGGCCCGCCTCAACGCCGCCATGTCGGGCCGGGACCACGAGGGCCCTGGGTTCCCCGCCCAGGGGATCTAGTCAGTTGCCCAGCAACTAGCGACCCTGGAACTCTGCGGGTCGCTTCTCCGACCAGGACCGGGCTGCCTCTACTACGTCGGCGGTAGAAAAGTTCACCGTCTGAGCCTGGGCTTCGGCTTCCAGGGCCTGGCTCAGCGAAGACACGGCACCGGAGTTGAGCAGTTTCTTGGACATGGACAGGGCCAACGGCGGACCGGCCACGATCTGCTCCACGATTTCGGCAACCGCTCCGTCCAAGTCCTCGTCGGGTACCACACGGTTGACCAGGCCGATTCGGTCGGCCTCGGCGGCGTCGATCACTTCGGCCAGCAGGGCCAGTTCCTTGGCCCGGTTCAGCCCGACCTGGCGGGGCAACAGCCACGACCCACCGAAGTCGAGGCTCAAACCACGGCGGGCAAAGATCTCCGAGAACCGGGCCGTGTCCGAAGCAACCACCATGTCGCATCCCAAGGCCAGGTTCATGCCGGCCCCAACGGCCACTCCGCGCACCTTGGCCACCACCGGATGCTGCAACTCGTGGAGGGCGATGACCGTTTCACTGATCAGACGCATGGTTCGGAGCTGGTGCGGTCGCTCCTCGGCGGCGGCCCGCTGGCCCTGAGCGCCCACGTCGGCCCCCGAGCAGAAGTTGCCCCCCGAGCCGGTGACCACCACGGCTCGGACACCGGGATCGGTTGAGACCTGCCGACAGATCCGACCGAAATTGGCGAACATCTCGGTCGTCATGGCGTTCATCACCTCAGGACGGTCGATGGTGATGGTCACTACCGGGCCGTTCTTCTCGACCAGCAAGCCGTCGGAACCCTCGATGTTTGTAGCCATGGCCCGGACCCTACCGATCACCTGGTCGATGCCCCCAATGGGCCGTCGATAGCCTCAGCAAAGTGGATCTGGGGTTGACCAGCGACCAGGAGGCCATCCGGGAAATCTTCGCCTCGTTCTTCGCTGATCGAGCCGGTCCCGACCATGCCCGGGCCGCTCAACCGCTGGGCTTCGACCCGGAAGGCTGGGCCCGACTGGGCGAGACTGGGGCGCCCGGCATGGGTGTGCCCGTCGACGCGGGTGGCGGCGGGGCCTCCCTAGCCGACCTGGTGGTCGTCGCTGAGGAGGCTGGGGCGAACGTCTCCCCTTTGCCGTTGGTTGACCACACGGTCACGGCTCGCCTACTAGCTGGCCTCGACGCGGTGGGTGACGACGTGGTCTCTGGTGCTGCGGTAGCTGGCCTGGCCGTCCGCCCGGCCACCGGCGGACTGGCCCGATCGGTTCCTGCCGGGGCGGTGGCCGAGGTGCTGGTGGCCCTCGAGGACCACCGACTGGTGGTGGTACGGGGCGCCGCCCCCGGTGAGGCCCAGCCCAACCATGCCGACATGCCCATAGCCCACCGGTCGGTGCAGGACGGTGAGGTGTTGGCCGAGGGCCCGGAGGCGGTGGCAGCCCATGCCCGAGCCGTCGACGAGTGGCGCGCCCTCACCGGGTCGCTGCTGGTCGGAGCAACCCGGATGGCCATCAAAATGGCCGTCGACTACGTCTCTGAACGCCACCAGTTCGGCCGACCTGTGGGCAGCTTCCAGGCCGTCCAGCATGGCCTGGCCGACCTGCCGGGCCTATGCGACGGCGCCCGCTTGCTGGTCGCCAAGACCGCTTGGGCCGGTGACCGGCCCGGGGAGGGAGTGGCCGACATGGGCGACAACGAGGTCACCGACTTCGCCGCCCTGGCCGCCATGGCCTTGGTGTTCGCCGGTGAGGCCGCTCTGCGGGCCACTGATCGCAGTCTCCACTACCACGGCGGCTACGGCTTCGCTGAGGAGTACGACATCCAGCTCTACTACCGACGGGTCCGGGGATGGGCCCAGGTGCTCGACGACCCGGCCCGGGAATGCCGTCGCCTAGCCGGCCTCCTCCTCAACGATCGGGAAGTCGACTGATGGACTTCGCCCTCTCCGATCGGGCCGCCGTGTTCCGGGCCGACGTAAAGGCCTTCCTGGCCGAGCAGGTCACCGACGAGGTGATCGGCGCCATGCACGAGAGCGGCACGTTCAACGACCGCGGCCTCAACGGTGCCCTCGCCGATGCCGGCCTACTGGCTGGGGCGGTGCCGGGCTACGGGGACCGCGACCCGGTCGAGCTCTACATTCTGTTCAACGAGCTGGAAAAGGCCGGTGCCCCCTACGACGGTCTGGCCGTGACCATGCTGGTCGCCGGGGTGGTCCACTCGGTGGGCACCGACTTCCACCGCACCGAGGTGCTCGAAAAGCTGATCACTGGGCGGCACAACTGCTGCCTCGGCTACAGCGAGCCTGACCACGGCTCCGACGTGGCCGCCATCACCACCCGAGCGGTGCGCGACGGTGACGGGTGGGTGATCGACGGCCGGAAGATGTGGACCACCATGGCCCACGAGTCGGACTGGGTCCTGCTGCTGACCCGCACCGACCCGGATGTGCCCAAGCACCAGGGCCTGACCATGTTCCTGGTGCACATGGACACCCCGGGGATAGAGGTCCAACCGGTGGCCACCATGGCCACCGAACGTACCAACGCCACCTTTTTCGACGCGGTGAGGGTCGGTGATCAGTGGCGGCTCGGTGAGGTGAACGGCGGCTGGTCGGTCATGGGCGTGGCCCTGGCCCTCGAACGGGGGGTCATGGGGGGAACCAACCCGGCGGTGCCGCTGCTGCGCCACGTCAGAGCCTGGGCGGAGACCGCCCCCTCGCCGGACGGGGGAACCATGATCGACGACCCGTTGCTGCGGGAGCGTCTGGCCCGCACGGCGATCGCCAACCAGGTCGGCCAACTACTCACGCTGCGTGCCGCCTGGGTAGCTGCCACCGGCGGCCTGCCGGGCGTGGAGGGGTCCATGGCCAAGATCTTCGCCTCCGAGGCGTACCAGCAGGTGGTCGGTTGGTTCCAGCAGATGGCAGGAGCCGAGGGCTTGCTGGGCTTTGGGGCCGACGGGGCGGCCGGCAACGGGTGGATCGACTACGACGCCCGACACGCCCCGGTTACCACCATCTACGGCGGTACCACTGAGATCAACCGCAACAACATCGCCGAGCGTCACCTCGGCCTTCCTCGCACTCGCTAACTGGACCCCTTCCGGAACCAGTCAGGAAGACGGGCCCAAAGTGATCGGGATCCGGTCACGACCCCGCAGGATGATCCGCCCGTTGAACGTCGGTTCAGCAGCCAGGGAAAGCTCGCTGAAACGGCGGAGGAGGCGAGTGACAGCAATCTCACCTTCCATACGAGCCAAGGCAGCACCTAGGCAATGGTGAACTCCGCTGCCGAACGACACATGGCGGGCCGCGTCGGGCCGGGTGACGTCCAAGTCGTCGGCGGTATCCCCCCAGAACCGAGGATCGCGGTTGGCAGCTCCCAGAGCTGTCATCACCATCTCGCCGGCCTCCACCTTGACTCCTGAGAGGACCATGGGCTCGAGGAGCCGTCTTCCCGAGTTCTGCACAGGGCTGTCGTAACGGAGTAGTTCGTCGGCCAAGGTCTCATCGACCGTGGAGTCGGCACGCACTCGGCCCAACTGATCCGGGTGGGCCAATAGAGCACAGATACCGTTGCCGATCAGGTTGACGGTCGTCTCGTGGCCGGCCACGAACAGCAGCGACACCATGGAAAGCAACTCCTGTTCACTCATCGAATCGCCTTCCTCCTCCACGGCGATCAGTTCGGTGAACAGGTCGTCGCCCGGCTTACTGCGTTTCCAGGCCAGGGCCTCCCGGAGGTACTCGTCCATGCGGGTGCCACCCTCAATGGCCTCGTCGACCTGCTCGGGGGTCATAAACGGTTCCAGGGTCTGGACCAGGGCTTGGGACCAGGTGCGGAGCCGGACCATGTCGGCATCGGGGAGGCCGAGCATTGAGTGGATCACCGCGAAGGGAACTACGAACGCGTAGTCGGCGATCAGGTCAATCTCGCTCCGGTCGGCCAGGTCGTCGAGCAGACCGTCGACGATCGATGTGGTCTGGTCGCGCATGCGGCCGATGGCCCGGGGAGTGAAGGTGCGCTGGACCAGTTTTCGGAGTCGTGTGTGGTCCGGTGGGTCGAGGCCCAGAATCGACGGCGTCCGCTCTTCATACCGTTCGGTCAGGGGCTTCATGTGCTCGGGAACGTCGTCGTGGTGCTCCCTCCGTACCGAGGTGTTTGGGTTGCGCAGTACGTCATGGACGTCGTCGTAGCGGGTGACCAGCAGTGCCCCGATCAGGGTGCGGTGCACCGGGTCGTCGTCGCGCAGCTTCCCGTAGTGGGGATAGGGGTCGGCCACGAAGCCGGGGTCCAGCGGGTTCCAGGACACCTCCTCGGTTATCGTCACCGTCGCTTCCCGTTCACTGTTCAAATCATCCGTCCGACCCGGTTGCCGGAGCGCACCGCGCCTTCGATGTAGCCGATCTCTGCCGCGTCCCCCACCAGGTGGACCTCGGCGCCAAGACCAGCGAACCACCCGGCAGACACAGGATCAGTCTGTACCCCGCCGGCCATGATCACCCCATCGGCTGGGGTGGCCCGCTCATCGACTTCCCGCCGCCAGTGGACGCTGTCCTCGTCGATGCCGACGAGCACCGCCCCGGTCTCAAAGGCGACTCCGTGGCCCCTGGCCTCGTGGAGGGTCCGCCACCGTCGGGGATGGGCCATCTCGACGGCCAGGTCGGGGCCTTCCTCCAGCACGGTGACCCGGCGGCCCCGTTCAGCCAGGAAGTGGGCCAATTCCACCCCGACCAGACCTCCGCCGACCACCACCACTTGGCGGCCCAAGGGCATCCAGGCCCGGGACAGGAAGCGGAGACGATTCATGTCGCCAAGCAGACCGAGGCGCCGGGCGCCGGCCAGGGCGAGGCGCCTCAAAGTGCCAGCAGGTGCCCCGGTGGCGGCACCGGTGAGGAGGGCCCGAAGGTCGTCGCCGGAGAGAACATGGTCCAGGTCGACTCCGGGCACCGCCGGGAGGGTGCGGGTAGCCCCGGTGGCCACCACCACAACGTCCGGTTCAAGGGAGGCGACCAGGTCCCGGTCGGCGTCGGTCCCACAACGCACCTCCACCCCGGCGTCGGCCAGGGCGGCCTCGAACCAGCGAACCAGGTCACCGTTGGCTGGGGTGGTCAGGGCCGAGAACCGGGCCGTGCCACCCAACCGGGGCGCCCGTTCCACCAGGCTCACCCGGTGGCCGCGTCCGGCCGCTACCCGGGCACACTCCATGCCGGCTGGTCCTCCGCCTACCACCACCACACGGCGTACCGGCGAGGCCGGTCCAGGTGCTGGCTCGTCGTAGTGACCGAGCCGACTGTTGACGGCGCACACCGGTTGGCCGCTCCAGAAGTTACGGGCCACGCAGACAAAGCAGTTGATACAGGGACGTACCATTTCGGGCCGGCCGTCGGCCAGGCGACGAGGCAGGTCCGGGTCGGCAAGAAGTTGGCGTCCCATTGCCACGAAGTCGCATCCGCCGTCGGCGATCAGGCGCTCCCCGGAGAGTGGATCGAGCCGGCCCACCGCGATGACCGGCACGTCCACGGCCCGGCGGACGGTACGGGCATATTCGGCGTACTGGCCGACCTGCCAGGGCAGCGGCCCGTCGGTGAAGCCCACCCCGGAGCCATCCGAGGAGGTAGCCGACACGTGAATGGCATCTGCTCCGGCCACCACGGCCAGTTGGGCCGTGGTCGCCGCGTCCTCCGGGGTGATACCACCCTCGACGCCGTACTCCCGCCCGTCGAGCCGGACCACGATGGCGAAGCCGGGTCCGGTGCGGGCCCGCACGGCAGCTACCACATCG
>JAKUSA010000160.1 GCA_022449565.1 Acidimicrobiales bacterium
TTGACAGCCCCACCTTGATCGACCCATCGAGGACAGCCACGGTGGCCGGAACCGCCCCGGCCTCTCGTACCGCGGCTTCCGCTCTAGGAGCCGTCTCCAGATTGAGGGGCCGCGGCAGGCCGTGGGACACGAGCGTCGATTCCAACGCCACTACCGGCCGGTCGTCGTCTAGTGCGTCGGCCACCTCCTCGGCGACCTGCAGGGGTCCAGTACCACCTACCTCCCCGGCGACCGTCACGGATTCCATCCTGCCCATCCTCCATGTGTACCGCACCGGATAGCGAGTCGCGGTGGCCAGGGTCGCCCCGAGGGACCCGCGCTACGCTCGACTGGCCCCACGGGCCGTGGATGGCGGTGCCGAGACCCCGACGCCGCTTATCCCGCCCGAACCAGTGGAGACCCACCGACCATGGCCGAATCCGACCCCTTCGCTCTCGCCCATCGGGCCGCCGCCGCGCTCGCCCAGCGCACCGGCGTGGGCTGCCACGACGTGGTCGTCGTGCTGGGCTCCGGCTGGGCGGACGCCGCCGACGGTCTCGGCGAGGTGGTGGCCGACGTGGAGATGGCCGACCTTCCCGGTTTCCCGGCGCCCACTGTGGAGGGTCACCGAAACCTGGCCCGGTCGGTGAGGGTGGGCGAGACGGCGGCGCTGATCTTGGGCGGCCGGGCCCACCTCTACGAGGGCCACCCGGTCGACACGGTGGTCCACGGGGTGCGTACTGCGGTGGTCGCCGGGTGCCGTACCGCGGTACTGACAAACGCGGCGGGCGGCTTGAACCCCGACTGGCCGGTCGGCCAACCGGTCGTCATCGCCGACCACCTAAACCTGACGGGTGCTTCGCCGATGGTCGGCCCGGCTCCCCCGGACGGTCAGGCCACTCGCTTCGTAGACCTTACTGAGGCCTATTCATCCCGCTTACGCGACCTGGCTCGACAGGTCGACCCGACACTGCCGGAGGGCGTATATGCGGGCCTGATGGGCGGGGCCTTCGAGACGCCAGCCGAGATCCGCATGTTCGCCGGGCTGGGCGCTGATCTTGTCGGAATGTCCACGGTGCTTGAAGTAATCGCCGCCCGACACCTGGGTGCTGAGGTGCTCGGCATCTCGCTGGTCACCAATCCGGCGGCCGGCCTCTCCGATGCTGAGGTTGACCACCAGGACGTCCTGGCGGCCGGGGTCGCCGCCGGACCACGGATGCTCGACCTACTAGCTGGGGTCCTGGAACGACTGTGAGTGCGGCCCCCACCGTCAGCCGGGCCGAGGACACCGCTCGACGGTGGCTAGAGGTCGACCCTGACCCGGAGACCCGGGCCGAGACCGAACGGCTGCTAGCCGCTGGGGGTGACGAGCTCGATGACCGCTTCGGTGGCCGCCTGGCATTCGGGACGGCGGGAATCCGCGGTCGGCGCGGCGCCGGGCCGATGCGGATGAACCGGGTGCTGGTGCGTTCGGTGGCCGCCGCGGTCGCCGAGGTGTTGTTGGCCACCGCTGAGTCCGATCCGCCACTGGTTGTTGTCGGCTTCGATGCCCGCCACCAAAGCGATGACTTTGCCACCGACACCGCCCGGGTGCTGGCCGCCCGGGGGGTGGGCAGCCTGGTCCTTCCCGGGCCGCTACCCACGCCGGTACTGGCCCATGCGGTGCGGGAGTCCGGCGCCGATGCCGGCGTGATGGCCACGGCTAGCCACAACCCGGCGGCCGACGGCGGCTACAAGGTCTACTGGGGCGACGGGGCGCAGATTGTCCCGCCGATCGACGCCAAAATCTCGGCAGCCATTGACGACGCCTGCCTGCCATCCGACGACGATCTGGCCGATAACGACCATCCGCTCATCGGCCGGGCCGACGACACAGTGACCGACCGCTACGTGGACCTAGCCGCCTCGGTAGTTCGCCCTGGCGGCCCTCGCCGCTTGTCGGTGGTCTACACGCCACTCCACGGGGTGGGCCGGGACGTTCTTGACGCGGCCTTCGAACGGGCCGGATTCGACCCCCCGACGGTGGTGCCCATCCAGGCCGATCCCGATCCCGACTTCCCGACGGTTGCCTTCCCCAACCCCGAGGAGCCCGGTGCCCTCGATGCGGCCCTGAACCTGGCCGCCGGGACAGGGGCCGATCTGGTGCTGGCCAACGACCCCGATGCCGACCGACTGGCTGTCGCCGTACCCGACCGCGGCTCATGGCGGGTCCTGACCGGCGATGAGGTCGGGACTCTTCTGGCCGAGCATGTCTTGGCGGGGGGAACGGGCCGGGACCGGCTGGTGGTCTCCACCGTGGTTTCTTCTCGGATGCTGGTCCGGATAGCCGCCTACCACGGCGTCCACCACGCCGAAACCCTGACCGGGTTCAAATGGATCGTCCGGCCGGGCCTGGCCGACCGGTCCCGGCGGTTCGTCTTCGGCTACGAGGAGGCGCTCGGCTACGCGGTGGGCGACGCGGTGCGCGACAAGGATGGGATTACCGCGGCGCTGCTGTTTGCCGAACTGGCGGCCACCGCACGGGTCGAAGGCCGCACGGTCTGTGACCTGCTCGACGATCTATGGCGACGCCACGGCGTCCACCGGACTGGATTGTTGACCAGGAGGTTCGACGGTCCCGATGCCGTGACCTCCATGGCCGACCTGATGCTCACAATGCGGGACGCGCCGCCCGCCGTCCTGGCCGGCCGGCCGGTCACCGCGGTGGTCGACCTGGCCCGGCCCGACACCGGCCTGCCACCGACTGCCGCAGTGATCCTGGAGGTAGCGGGTGGCCGGGTGGTGGTCCGACCGCGCGGCACGGAGCCGATGGTCAAGGTCTACGTCGAGGCGGGCGCAGTGGTCAACGGGGACCTCCG
>JAKUSA010000161.1 GCA_022449565.1 Acidimicrobiales bacterium
CCGGTGACGACGTCGAAATCAACCCAGTGCACCGCTGGTCGAAGGAACTTTCCGTAGCCGACGTGGCCAGCCGATTTGGCCTTGGCCCCCTCTACGAGATCGAGGTTGTGGTCCGGGACGGGTTCGGCGACGACGGAGGCCGGGCCGAAGAGGTCGAGTTCCGCGCCCGCGACGGCCAGCGGTTCACAGTCACCGGCAACCGGTTCCGTCGTGAGTTCGGCCTCAAGTCGAACTGGTATGGCGTGACCTACGGCCCGCCGGAGGCCGCCACCTCCTTCCCGGAGGAGCGCCTCGATGAGTACCGGATCACCACTGGCTACACGGACGACGAGTGGGTCTCGGTGGACGAGTCGGCCAAATATCTCGACATGACCCCGGCTGAGTTCCAGCTGGCGGCCATCTGGGCGGTGGCCTTCCTGTTGAACCTCTCGGCCGACCCGAACGGGCCCGGACCTCTCGCCGAGCCACCGGTCTCCGACGGCCCGCACTGGACACAGACCGCATACTTCGCCGGCCAGGGCGACCAGGCGGCTGTCGAGCAGGTCGCCGAAGCGTTCTCCATTACCGGCGAGCAGGCCCAGAAGGTCGCGGTAACCATCCTGGTGTTCCTGGTGCAACTCGCCAAGGCAGCAGGCCGGTAAAGGCCGCCGGTGGCCCCACTGGGCGGGCGGGTACCCTCCCGCCCATGAAGGGGCTGATCCTGGCCGGGGGCAGCGGCCGGCGGCTGCGGCCATTGACCCACACCAGCGCTAAGCAACTGGTACCGATTGCCAATCGGCCGATCCTTCACTACGTCATCGACGATCTGGTCGGTGTGGGGATTACCGACCTGGGGATCGTGGTCGGCGACACCGCTGATGAGATCAAGGCGTCGGTGGGTGACGGATCGGCCTGGGGAGCCACCGTGACCTACATCACCCAGAAGGCGCCGCTCGGCCTGGCTCACGCCGTGCTGGTTGCCGAGCCGTTCCTGGGTGAGGAGCCGTTCGCCATGTACCTCGGGGACAACATGTTCGAAGACCCCCTCGACGCAGTGGTCGCCGGCTTCGACGGCCGCGGTGCAACGGCCCGCCTGCTGCTGGCCAAGGTGGAGGACCCCTCGGCTTTCGGGGTGGCCGAGCTCGGTTCCGGCGGGGCGATTACCGCCTTGGTCGAGAAGCCCGAACACCCACCTTCGGACCTGGCGTTGGTCGGCGTGTACCTGTTCGGCCCCCGAATCCACGAGGCGGTCCGGGCCATCCAACCGTCGGCCCGCGGCGAACTGGAGATCACCGACGCTGTGCAGTGGCTGATCGACCAGGGCGGGGTGGTCGAACACCGGGTGCTGGACGGCTGGTGGATCGACACCGGCAAAAAGGACCCACTGCTGCGCTGCAACGAACTGGTCCTCGACACGATCCTCCCCCTAGTGGGCGGAACCGTTGACGGACGATCCACCCTGGACGGTCCGGTACGAGTCGACGAGGGCGCCGAGGTGGTGGATTCGACGCTGGTCGGACCGCTGGTGGTCGGCCCGGGCGCCCGCATTTCGGCCAGCACAGTCGGTCCCTACGTGTCGGTGGGGGCCGACTGTCGGATCGACCGGTCGACAGTGGAGAAGTCGGTGCTGATGGAGGGCAGCCGAGTGGTCGACGTTGGCCTGATGACCTCTTCGGTGCTGGGACGCCAGGCTGCGGTAGACGGCGGTGCGAGCCCCGGTAACCAGCCGGTGTCGGTGCTGCTCGGCGACCATTCGGTTGTAGACGTCGGTCAGTAGTTGGACGGGACAGTGGCCGACCTCCGACCCTCACCGACGATCGACGCCGTGGTGATCGCCGAACCGGAGGTCCACGCCGATCGGCGCGGCGTCTTCGTGGAGACGTGGCGCCGCCAGTGGGTTCCCGGGAGCCGGGAGATGGTGCAGGCCAACCGGGCCGACCGTCAGGCAGGCAGCCTGGTCGGTCT
The DNA here is from genome assembly GCA_022449565.1 of Acidimicrobiales bacterium. Taxonomy (GTDB): domain Bacteria; phylum Actinomycetota; class Acidimicrobiia; order Acidimicrobiales; family MedAcidi-G1; genus JAKUSA01. Next base: position 1,945 of record JAKUSA010000161.1, read on the forward strand.
CCACTACCACCTCCACCAGGCCGACTTCTGGTACGTGACAGCCGGCCGGGCCCGGGTGGTGCTCCACGACCTACGGGTCGGATCCCCGACCGATGGGGCCACCGAGTCATTCGACCTAGGTGGTGACGGCGCGGCCCGCCACCGGGGTGTGTACATCCCGCCCGGGGTGGCCCACGGGTTCGCCGCCCTCACCGACCTGACCATCACCTACCTGGTGGACCGCCACTACGACCCAGACGACGAACTGGGCCTGGCCTGGGACGACCGGAAAGTAGGCGCCGACTGGGGTCTGACCGACCCGGTCCTGTCCGACCGTGACCAGGCCAACCCTCTCCGGTCGGAAATCCCCGACCGGCTCCGCCCGGTGCACCCCGGGGAGTCGTGAAGTGCGGCTGCTAGTCACCGGGGGTGCCGGGTTCATCGGCGCCAACTTCGTCCACCGAGCTCTGGCTGGCGGCGACCAGATCACGGTCTACGACGCCCTGACCTATGCGGGCAACCCCGACAACCTTTTAGACCTCGACGGCCACGACGGTTACCGGTTCGTGCACGCCGACGTACGCGACGCCGAGGCGCTGTCAGCAGAGATGGTCGACTGCGACGCGGTGGTGCACTTCGCCGCAGAGAGCCACGTGGACCGCTCCATTGCCGACCCGGCCCCTTTCGTTTCCACGAACTGTGGTGGTACAGCGACGGTGTGCGAGGCGGCGCTTCGAGTCGGCGTGGAGCGGGTGGTGCACGGCTCCACCGACGAGGTGTACGGGTCGGTGGCGGAGGGGTCGTCGACTGAGGAGGACCGGCTCGCCCCGTCCTCCCCCTACGCCGCATCGAAGGCCGCCTCGGACCTGCTTGCCTTGGCCTACCATCACACCCACGGC
>JAKUSA010000162.1 GCA_022449565.1 Acidimicrobiales bacterium
GCTTCGCCCTAGGAGGTCCTCCTCCTCGCCGCAACCCGGGCAGGCAACGTCGGCCACCCGCGGCACGGTACCGGTCGACAGGGCACCAAGGTCTCGTTGAGAATGCCCCGGACGCCATTCATGTCCCGACCCGGAACGGAAAGCGTCGACCCGGAACCGACCAGAAGGGGGGCGGAGCCGATGGAGAACAGTGCCGTCGAGATCACCAACCTCCTCCACCGCTACGCCGAGTTGATGGACGCCGGCGACTTCGAAGGGTGTGCCGCGCTGTTCGCCGATGCGGCCATCATCTTGGATCGTTCACCGGACGTTCCACCGGTCGACGCCCCGACGATGCTCGCCCTTTGGAGGTCCAGTGTGATCGTCTACGACGACGGCACACCCCGCACCCGCCATCTAGTCACCAATCCGATCCTGGCCATCGACGAGGAGGGTGGCACCGCCACCTGTCGCAGCACCTACACCGTCTTCCAGCAGGTCCCGGGGTCAGAGCTCCAACCGGTGGCCTCCGGCCGGTACCACGACCGATTCGAACGGGTCGACGGCACCTGGAGGTTCAGCGAGCGTGATTTCACGATGCTCGATCTGGTCGGTGACCTCAGCCACCACCTCACAATCGATCCTCCCTGAACGTCCGTTCCGCCGGCCCCTAAGAGGAGGTCGGGTCCTTCACCACGGCGATGACCCATCCTTGGATCCCGGCGCCTGGGAGGTGCTCGCCGTGTTCTCGCATCACTACCCGACCCTGGCCATCGGCTTCGATGGCATCGAGTTCAGCCGGAACAGCACCATCGGCCCAGTAGTGGTCGGTGAGGCCGACGACCCGCACACCCTCGGGACGTAGCACCCGAAGCATCTCGCGCAGTGCGTCGGTCCGGACGTGGCCGAACGAGAGCACCCCGACCGCGGTGGCCGCGTCGTAGGTCCCATCGGGCACGTCGATCCCCTCATTGAGGTTCGCTTCGAAGAGCCGCCGGTAGGTGCCCGTCCGTTCGGCCTGCTTCAGCATGGCCGGCGAGAGGTCACAACCGTCGAGGGTGGAGAACCCGGCGGCGGCTAGGGCCAACCCGGAGAGGCCGGTCCCGCAGCCCACGTCAAGTACCTCCGCCCCGGCAGGATCGAGGCACTCGGCCAAAGCCGAAGCGCAGCGTCGCGGCTGGGCGTACCGGTGCTTGCCGTCCACCTCGTCGTTGTAGGTGGCCGCCCATGCTTCGTAGTGGGCCAGCGCTTCATCGGTGTTCTGGAGTTCGTACGCGGCGTCGAGCAGTTCCTCGCCGGTCACGCCTCAAGGCTACTGAGGGTTCTCGCAGGCCAGAGCGAGGTTCTCCAGGGTGGTGACCATTCCGTCCCGGTTGTGGGTGGCCCGGTCGGAGACTCCCGAGACCAGGGTCCCTATCCGGGCCAGTAGCCAGGTCCGACGATCCACCCAGGTTTCGGTGACCAGGCACCCCTGGTCTACCGGTTCGATGTCGTAGATCCAGTCGGCACCACCGAGCCGTCCGATCCGCAATTCGAAGGCGAATCTCCGAGGTTGGTCACATTCACTGACTGTGACCACCGTTGACCAGGCACGCTTTCCCCTGCCGTTCCTGCCGCGGAAGCGTGCGCCGACCGCTGGGCCGGTCGCTCCGTCTATCCACGTGCCACCCCGGTTCTCTGGTGACCACCGGCCCATGGCCGTCAGGTCGGTGACCAGGGCCCAGACCTCCTCGGCCGGCGCGGCAATCCCCCGGCTCACCGAAACCGTCTCGGTCATGGAACTGAGTACTACCACCTCTACCTGCCGGTGCTCCACACTGGTGGCCGATAGGCACGCCTGTGCCAACAGCCAAAGGGGGTCCACCATGAGCTCCACCCGGGATCGGCGGATCATGTGGGCGGTCAAACTCGCCCTTATCGCCTGTCTGCTGGCCGGACTGGTCTTCCCGGGCATTCCGGGGGTGGAGGGCAAGGGATGGCCCGAACGCTGCTTCGGCTATCCCCTTTCGGCACTGATCGTCCCGCTCGTCTGGCACCTGGCCGGACGCCGATCGGCCTACCCCTACCTGGCCGACGGCCTGCTGGTCACACCGTTCGTACTGGACCTCCTGGGCAACCTGGTGAACCTGTTCGACACGGTGGCCTCCTTCGACGACGTCCTTCACTTCCTCAACTGGACGTTCCTGGTCGCCGCTCTAGTACTCCTGCTCGAGCGCCAGAGGTTGGCCCGCTGGAACCTGGTACTTCTCGGCGCTGGGTTCGGAGCCCTGGCCATCATCGCCTGGGAGGGGGTCGAATGGGTGATCCAGGAGATGGGAACCACCGGTCTGCAACTCACCTACGACGACACCGTCGGAGACCTGGTACTCAGCACCGCCGGGGGCGTCGTCGGCGCGTGGGTGGCCTCCACAAGACTGGTTCGACAGGCGTCAACATCATCAACCTGAAGGCAATTTCCAGACCTGTCCATCTTGGTGGTCGAAGTGGGCGGTTCCGGTCGTAGGATTGTGGAGCCGTGTCAGTCAAGGCTCGGTTCTTCAGTCAAGCAACGAAAGTGAACTCATGCCTACAGGCACCGTGAAGTTTTTCAATAACGAGAAGGGGTACGGATTCCTCTCCGTCGAGGGAGACGAGGACGTGTTCGTCCACTACTCCAACATCGAGGGCGATGGCTACCGCAGCCTCGACGAGGGTCAGACCGTCGAGTTCGAGGTCGGCCCCGGCCGCAAGGGCCCGGAAGCCCTCAACGTCCGCAAGGTCTGAGCCCTTCTGAGTTCCTCTCCCCGAGCCAACCCA
>JAKUSA010000163.1 GCA_022449565.1 Acidimicrobiales bacterium
TGCTCGACTGGCCGGGAATGCCCCTGGCCGGAATGGTCTCGCTCACCGATCGCCTCTCGCGTTCTCCCGGCCGTCACCGAGCGGGATGTCTGGTACCGGCGATCCGACCCGTCGGATCATTCGGCCGGGTACCGCTCGAGGAGCTTGCGGGCGATGACCATCTTCTGGATCTCGCTGGTGCCCTCACCGATGATCATCAGCGGAGTGTCGCGCAGGTACCGCTCGACGGGGAACTCCGTGGTGTAGCCGTTGCCTCCGTGGACCCGCATGGCGTCCATGGCGATCTCGAAAGCCGCCTCGGAAGCGAAGAGCTTGGCCATGCCGGCCTCCATGTCGACCCGTTCGCCCTCGTCGGCCCTTCGGGCGGCGTCGTAGGTCATAAGTCGGGCGGCCTGGAGTTTGGTGGCCATTTCGGCCAGCCTGAACTGAACCGCCTGGTGTTCGAAGATGGGCCGGCCAAACGTTTCGCGGTGCTGGGCGTATGCCATTGCCGCTTCGAAGGCCGCCTGGGCGACGCCGACTGCCCGGGCCGCGATGTTGATCCGCCCCAACTCGAGGGCCGAGAGGGCGTAGCGGCGGCCCTGGCCGACGCCGTCGTCACCGCCCAATACGTTGGCGTTGGGCACCCGGTGGTCGACGTAGGACATTTCGACGGTCTCGAGCCCCCGGTAGCCGAGCTTGTCGATTTTCTTCGAGACGGTTATCCCGCCATAGGCCTCGCCGGGGTCCTTTTCCACCATGAAGCAGGTGATCCCCTCGTCGGGGGTGCGGGCCATGAGCATGACCAGTGAGGCCCGGGTGCCGTTGGTGACCCACATCTTGGTGCCGTTGATCACCCACTCGTCGCCGTCCCGTTCGGCCCGGCAGCGGATCGCCCCGGTGTCGGAACCGGCGTCGGGCTCGGAGAGGGAGAAGGCGGCCCGGAAGGAACCGTCGCACATCCGGGGTAGGAGGCGCCGACGCTGCTCGTCGGTTCCGAACCGGGTGATCATGGTTACCCCGATCTTGTGGGTGTTGAGAATGCCGGCCAGTGACATGAAGCCCCGGGCCAGTTCCTCGATGATGCGGGCGTAGGTGGTCACGTCGAGACCGAGACCGCCGTACTCCTCTTGGATGGTCGCCCCGAACAGGCCGAACTCGCACATCTGGTCGAACATGGCCTGGGGGAACTCGTCGGCGAGTTCGAACCGGGCCACGTTGGGCACCACATCCCGGTCCACCCAGGCCCGGACGGTGCTGACCAGTTCCTCGGCCAGCGCTTGGTCAACTGCCATGGTCTCCTGCCCCCGTGGTCACCCGGCCATCCGTGCCGAGGGTACCGCCGGAGGTGGCCGGAGGGGGCGGCTGGTGGGGCCGGGCTAGTGCGGCGGCCCTCCGGTGGCCTCTGGCGGGTCGACCGGGCGGGCCGGAGCACCCATAGACCCGAACAGGGTCCCAGAGCCGAGCAGGGCCAGCGCGGCGATCAGGGCGCAAAACAGGAACCCGCCTCCCCGGTCGGTGAGGGCCACCACCCCCCCGACCAAAAAGCCACCTAGACCAACGGCCAGGTCGAAACCCACGCTGAGCGAGCCGATGGCGTGACTGCGCTCGCCGTCGGGGGCCCTGTCGACAACGAGCACCAGCAGGGCCGGGACCAGGAAGGACTGACCAACGGCCATGACGAACGTGCCGAGGTATACGCCGGAGGCGTCGCGCCAGGCTCCCAGGACGAGCAGTCCGACTGCGGAGAAGCCCAGAGCCAGCCGGGTGGTGGTGAGCGCCCCGAGTCGGTCCGGGATCCGTGCGCCGACTAGTCGGACGGTCAGTACCACCACGGCGAACAGGGTGAACACCGATCCGGTGACTTCGATGCCCACGTCGGAGGCGTGGAGGGCAATGAAGGCCAGGAATCCCGCGTAGCCGATAAGGCCGACGAATAGAACTAGCCCGGGTCGGCGGGCTGCCGGGTGGATGTTCCACTGGACCGGACCCCGGGCGGGGGGCGGGTCGGGGGCACCGGGGGCGGCCATCCCGAGAAGGCCGGCGATCAGATACATGACGGCGCCCACCGTGAAAGCCCGGCCGGCTCCGCCAGCCTCGGCGAGGGCCTCGCCCATGGCTGGGCCGACGGCCAGGCCCATATACACGGTGACCCCGAAGTAGGAGGCCGCCTCGCCTCGGCGGGCCGCTGGGGCGAGGTCCTGGAGGGCGGTGGCGATTCCGATGAACGCTCCGGCCTCCCCGACACCAAAAAGCAGCCGGGCGGCCACCACTGCCGGCACGGCCCCCGCGGGGACCAGTAGAAGGGTCGACGCGGCGGCCGCCAAAGCGCCCCAGCCGAGGATGAACCGGCGGCCCCGGTGGTCACCGACCGGGCCAAGGAGGGGCCGGAAGAAGGCGGCGGCCAGGCCGGCGGCACCGATTGAGACGCCCACGGCGATGGGTCCGCCGGCCAGTTCCTCCTCTACAAACACCGGGATGACCGGCCAGGTGGTGCCGACGGCCATGAAGTAGGCCAGCGACGAGGCCCATACGACTAGGAATCGGCGGGTGAGCAGCGGGGCGGCTCGCCGAGACATCGGGCCACGCTATGGGGCCAGTCACTTGGGAGGACCCACCGGCCGTTGGTATCCGTGGGGCTCCGATGGCAGTACCGTCGAGGTGTCGGAAAGGCCGTCAGGAGCGCCGATGGCTGACATCCCCCGCATTATCTCCGTGGACGACCATGTGGTGGAGCCCCCCGACCTGTGGACGTCACGCCTGCCGGCGAAGTACCA
>JAKUSA010000164.1 GCA_022449565.1 Acidimicrobiales bacterium
GGACGGTCCGCCGGGATTCTCGGCGTGGACCTCGACGAGGTCGGGGCTTCCGAGATCGCCCGACGGTCCCGCGGCACCCCCCGTGTCGCCAACCGACTGCTCCGGCAGTGCCGGGATTTCGCCCAGGTGGAACGGAACGGTGTGGTCGATGGGCAGGTGGCCCGCGACGGCCTGGCATTCTTCGGGGTGGACGATCTTGGCTTGGACAAGCTTTCCCGGGCCATCCTCAGCGCCTTGTGTGAACGTTTCGGCGGCGGCCCTGTGGGTCTCAAGACTCTGGCCATCAGCGTCAGCGAACCCGATGACACCGTCGAGGACGTCTACGAGCCGTACCTGATCCAGCAGGGTCTGCTGGCCCGTACCCCCAAGGGTCGTGTCGCTCTTCCCATGGCCTACGACCACTTGGGCCTGGCCCGCCCGGACCCCGGCGGCGAGAGGACCCTGTTCGGCGGCTAGCCGCAGACCGTCCGGTGGACGGCCCGTAGGCTGGCCGACCGATGCTCCTCGACGAGTTCGACTACCAACTACCCGAGTCGGCCATCGCCCAGGAACCGCTGGACGATCGGTCGTCAGCCCGGCTGCTCGTCGACGTCGACGGTCGGATCGACCACCGGACCATCTGGGACCTTCCCGATCTGCTCGGACCCGGCGACGTGGTGGTCCTCAACGACACCCGGGTCATCCCGGCTCGCCTCCCGGCCCGCCGGCCTACGGGTGGTTTGGCCGAAGTGCTACTTCTGGAGCCGATCGGCTGTGGGTCCGACCATTGGGAGGCCCTGGTACGACCCAGCCGGAAGGTTCCTCCCGGCACTCTGCTGGCCGTGGGTGACCGGATGGGTGTCCGAGTTCACGACGACCTCGGCGAGGGCCGCCGACTCGTTGAGGTGGAGGCCCCAGACGGGCTGGTCGCCGCTCTCGACCGCTATGGCCGGATCCCCCTACCGCCCTACCTGACGACCACCCTCACCGACCCGGAGCGCTATCAGACCGTCTACAGCCGCCGGCCGGCCTCCGCGGCGGCCCCTACCGCGGGACTGCACTTCACCGACCGGGTGCTGGACCGCTGCCGGGCCGCCGGTGCTCGGGTCGAGCGGCTCGAACTAGTTGTCGGCCTCGACACCTTCCGGCCGGTGACCGTCGACGACCTTGACGACCACCGGATGTACAGCGAGGCCTACACGGTCTCTCAGGCGACCCTGGAGGCCTGCCGGGGGGCGGACCGGGTGGTCGCTGTGGGGACGACCACCACCCGGGCTCTTGAGGCGGCGGCCAGGACGGGCTCCTCAGGTCGTACCGACCTGTTTATTCGCCGCCCGTTCGACTTCCAGGTGGTTGACCTGCTGCTCACCAACTTCCATCTGCCCCGGACCACCCTGCTCGTCATGCTGGACGCGTTCATAGGCCCCCGCTGGCGGGACCGCTACGATCTGGCCCTCGCCGAGGGTTACCGCTTCCTGTCCTTCGGCGACGCCATGCTCGTCGACCGGCACCGGCCTGAGGCCTCCGGGACTCCGGTGGGGGAGTCCCGGTGAGGGCCTCCTTCGTACCCGAGGCCGTCGAAGGCGACGCACGGGCCGGCCGAGTCGAGGTGGCCCAGGGGTCCTTCTCCACCCCGTGCTTCATGCCGGTGGGAACACGCGGTGCCGTGCGGCACCTCACCTCGGCCGACCTCACCAGACTGGGCGTCGAAGTAGTGCTGGCCAACACCTACCACCTGATGCTCCGGCCCGGAGCAGAGGTGGTACGCGACCTCGGTGGCCTGGCCGCCTTCGCCGCTTGGGACGGCCTAACCCTCACTGACTCGGGCGGCTACCAGATCTTTTCCCTCCAACCCCGGGTGGACGACGACGGTGCCGAGTTCCGCTCCACCTACGACGGCTCCACCCACCGGCTCACTCCGGAGTCGGCGGCCCGAGTACAGGCTGACCTTGGGGCCGACATGCAGATGGTCCTCGATGTGTGCCCTGCCCTTCCGGCTCCCAAAGCGGTTGTGAGGAAGGCCATGGAACGCACCGCCCAATGGGCGGTGCGTGGCCGACGGGCCTTCCTCGACCACCCGAACGCTCCCGGGAGGCAGAGCCAGTTCGGCATCGTCCAGGGTGGTATCGACCCGGGGTTGCGGGCCGAGAGCGCCGAGCGGACGGTCCAGGTGGGCTTCGACGGCTACGCCGTAGGAGGGCTCAGCGTCGGTGAGACACGATCCGAGATGCTCGACTCCCTGGACGGGGTCACGGCCTGTCTTCCCACCGACCAGCCTCGTTATTTCATGGGCCTCGGCGACCCGGTCGGACTAGTGGAGGTGGTGGCAAGAGGTATCGACATGTTCGACTGTGTGTTGCCCACCCGTCACGCCCGCCACGGCACAGTGCTCACCACCGGTGGGCGCCTGAACCTGCGCAACGCCCGGTTCACCACCGACGACCAACCGCTCGACCCCGGGTTCCCGGCCAGCCCGGCCCACCGCTGGTCACGGGCCTACCTCCGCCACCTGCTTCTTACCGACGAGCCCACCGGACGGCAATTGCTGACCCTCCACAACCTCGCTTGGCTGCTGGACTTCGTGGCCCGACTCCGAACGGCCATCCTCGACGGACGGTTCGTCGAGTTCAGGGCCGAGACGCTGGCCGTCTGGTCTTAACCACCGTCAGGCCCAGCGGCACCCGGCCCCGACCGGCCTAGGCTTGGTCGACCCGCCGAGCAGCCTGAACAGCG
>JAKUSA010000165.1 GCA_022449565.1 Acidimicrobiales bacterium
CATCGGCCAGGTCGCGAGGTGGCTCCCCTCGTGGCCGCTCAGGTGGTTGGGTCCTGCGCCCGCACGGTTGTCGCCAACCTGCTGTTTGACCTCCGGTGGTTGGAGTTCTCCCACAAGGCCCGCTCCGGTGGTCACCTATGGCTCGCCGAAGTGGTGGCCACCCTTGGGCTGCTACTGGACGTTTTCAGCCTGGTGCGCACCGGACGCCGCACGCCAATTCCCTGGGTGGTGGGCGTCTACATCGCTGGCGCCTACTACTTCACTTCGTCGACCAGTTTCGCCAACCCGGCGGTGACCGTCGCCCGATCCCTCTCGGACACCTTCGCCGGCATCGAACCGTCATCGGCGCCAATGTTTATCGTTATGCAGATTGTCGGCACCGGGGTGGCGGTGGGGCTCCTCCGGTTCCTGTTGCCGGTGGCCGTCGAAGACTGAACCCGCTTACCCTCCGGTGAGGACTACCTGAAGCACCCGGTCGGCCAGTTCGATGACGTCAGGATCGATCGGTATCGAGTTGGCTGACATAGCCATCGAGATCCCCAGATCCGGGTAGTAGACCGCATGGCTTCGAAACCCGGGTAACCCGCCTCCGTGAGAGAGGCTCTGGAGCGGTCCTTCCACCACCATCGGGACCCCGAGGTTGTTGACATCGGCCTCACCCAGGCTGATGCCGAGGCCGTAGTCGGCGAACTCGGAGGGGCTCAGGAGTTCGGCCAGGGCCTCTTCGCCTAGCAGGGTTCCTCCGAACACCGCCCGGAAGAACCTGGCCACCTCGATCGGGCGGGCCTCAAGGCCCCCGCCGGTCCAACCGGCGGAGACGATCGCCTCCTGGGGAAGGGCCAGGATGTCGAAGTGGTCGCCGAGGTCCGCGTCCGTGTAGTCACGGACGGCTGGTAGCAGGTCGATGGCTGCCTTGAGGGGGCCGGTGACGTAGCCATGTACCACAGGGATCGGGGTGGATTCAGCTGGCGGGAGAAAGATGTCTTGGAGTTCCAGCGGGTCGAAGATCTGCTCCCGGAGCACCTGGTGGGCGGGCTTTCCGGTTACCGCCTCGAGGACGAGTCCGGCGGCCACATGCCCGACCGTGTTATAGGCGTATGAGGTGCCGGGCACATACTGAGGGCCCCGTCCCTGGGCCCACTCGATGATCTCTTCCGGGTGGAAGGTTTGGTCGAGGCGGGATGAAGCCAGTAGGTAAAAGCCAGGATCAAAGGCGTACTCGGCGAAACCATCGGTGTGGTTGAGGATCTGACGCACCGTGACCTTCGGGCCGTAGTCGACCCCGTCAAGGGTGTAGCCGGTAAGCCAGTCCCCGAGGTACGTGGAGACTGGTTCGTCTAGTTCGATGAGGCCCCCGGCGGCCAGGCGCGTAATTGCCACCGAGGTGAATGTCTTAGTGATAGAGGCGATTCGGAAAAAGTCATCGGTTGTGATCGCCTCATTGGTGATCAGGTTTCGGACCCCTCGGGCTACGAGCACCTCACGCCCGTCGTCGAGAATCACCGCCAGGCTGACTCCTGGGGCGGGGGGGTCACCCTCGGCCAGCCAGGCATCGAGCACTAAGCCCAATTCGGAAGCCAGAATGGAAGTGCTCGGCTCGACGGCTGGGTCGCGAAGTTCGAGCACCCCGTAGGCCGTCCTGAGCCAGGCGGCTCCGGTGACCTCGTCCTGACGGAACGACGAGATTCCGTCCTCGTAGATGCCCTGGAGAACCACGGCGACCTCGTCCCAGTCGGTGGCATCGCCACAGAGGGCCATGGTTTGTCCGATCCCGATGAAGTCAGGGTGCGCGTCGTCGCCTCCCCACCCCGCGCCGAACCCATTGCACCCGAGGCTTCCGGACAGGATCCCGTCCGCGTGGAAGGACACAAATGCCTCGGCGCCCTCGGGTCGGTCGACCGGGACCCCGTCGAGCTCGACACCGGTGACCTGCCACTCGACGCCGACCAACCCGTCCGGAAACGTCGGCCACGTCACCGTTGGAACAGGAAGGGTCGTGGTGGTGGGTGCAGTGGTTGTCGTGGTGGTGGGCACAGCAGGGCTGGAATCCACCCCCGACGGTCTTGAATCACCACCCGAACAGCCGAGCACCAGGAGGGCCGAAACGACTGCTGGAAGAGCTGTGCCAACCAACCGACTTCGGCTGCAGAATTGCCTCACCGAAGGATTCTTGCCCGTCCCAGTCACGATGGGGCACTCCGGTAGCGTGCTCCGATGGCCTCGGCGGACGGGAGCGACGGTCTGGCGCCTCTCGAGGCGGAGAGGCGGCCCTTCGAGACTCTCGACTGGCTCCTCCTCGTCTCGGCGGCCGGTATCTGGGGCTCCTCGTTCCTGTTCATGGACGTGGCCCTCGACGCCGAACACCCCGGTCTCATCCCCGGGCTTCGGCCGGGGTTTGGACTCGCCGCACTGGCCTGCTTCCCGGCGGCTCGCCGTCCGGTGGAGCGCTCCGACCGAGGCCGACTGCTGGTCCTGGGCATCACCTGGATGGCTTTCTCCTTCACGCTATTCCCGTTAGCCCAACAGTGGATCGACTCATCAGTCACCGGGATGCTCAACAGCGCAATGCCTGTGGCCACTGTCCTTGTCGGCGCAGCCGCCTTCGGGGTTGCCGTCCAACGACCACAGGTCTTCGGGGTAGCGGTGGGGATCGTCGGCATCTTTATGATCGGTCTACCCA
>JAKUSA010000166.1 GCA_022449565.1 Acidimicrobiales bacterium
CCGTCCGGGTACGGAACCAGACACAGGACCACCCGGTCGTGGAGGGCCTTGACCTGTGCACCACTGCCTTCGGCGTTCGTGACCATTGCGAAGGCTAGGGTCCGCCCGGTCAGGGTCTCCACCGCGCCGACCAGACTCACCACGTCCCGCAGCGACCCGGTCTTGGCCCGCATCCGACCTTCGGCTGCTGTCCCGCCCAGGCGCTCCCGGAGGGTTCCCGACTGACCAGCCACCGGGAGCGCCTCCAGAAGCTCAGGCCCGTGCTCCGTGTCCTCCAGTAGGCCTGTCATAAAGCGACAGGTCACCAGGTTGCCTGGATCGAGTCCCGACCCGTCGTTGACCACCAGACCGTCGGAGGAATGCCCGTTGCCTCCCAGGGCTCCCACTAGGGCGATAAGCCCACCGACCGAGGTGCCGGGGAGGGCCTGCGCGGCGGCCAGTGCCTTGATGAGCAGCTCAGCCGTCGTGTTGTCGCTCCCAACCAACATCTGGGCGACGATGTCCCGTACCGGTGGCGACTCCACTCGACCCAGTTCCATGTTCGCGTCCCCGGGCACGATTCCCGCCTGGGCCGGACGGCGGATCGCCAGACCCCGGTCCTCCAGCATGTCGTCGAAGACCGCCGCGCCGTGGGCTGCCGGATCCGACGCCGGCGTGCTGAATCCGTTCGAGGTATTCGAGGGGTCCCACTTGGCGAAACCGGCGTTCACCGAGAGGGCGCTGAGAGGCCCGGCCTGATTCTGGGCTCCGGCTCTGAAGCGCTCCGGCCAGGTATCGACCCAGCGCAGGCTGTCGAAACGGCTCTCGTCGCCGATGATCGCACCGGTTACCAGTGTGACCCCGGTAGACGCAACGTGAGCGGCCAAGCGGTCCATGTCGGTATAGGGGAAAGGATCTTCAAACCGTTCGGCGTAGTCGGTGGTCATCAGGAGCGGGTCACCGCCTCCAACTAGCCAGATATCGCCGTCGATCCTTCCGTCCACGGGGGGAATTCGGGTCACCACCCGGGTGGTAAACACGTGATCCGGCCCGAAGACTTCAAGAGCGGCCAGCGCAGTAAGCAACTTCTGGGTGCTGGCCGGTACCAGGGGATCTTCCGGTCGATACGCGTAGAGGACGCGCCCATGTTCGGCCACACTCACGCATGACCCGGCGGGCAACTTGCCCACTACAGCATCCAGTTCGGCTACCAGGATTCGGTCGGCCACCGGAGCCTGAAGGAACACTGGGATACGCCGGGCGGAGAGGACGGGTGTGGCGGGTACACCATGAGCGGACTCCAGCGCGGGGCCGGGGGCCATATCGGCGGCCCGGTCAGCGGCACAGGCCTGGAGGCCAGCACCGCCAGCAGCGGTAGCCAGTACGAGCGGGAGGGCCAACCGCCTGATCACGCCTGGCATGGTACGGGCCGTCGCCCCCTTCCCAAGTGGAGCCCGACTGGTCCGGCCCCGCCACGACCTGCCGTGTCCTAGGTTGCGGTCTCGTGCAGTACGCGGTGGCCCTCTCAGAACATCCCGACCCGGGCATAGCTATCGGCGAGGTAGTCGGACAGGTGCTCGATCGGGTCGGGCCCGGGCCAGACCTGGCAGTGCTCTTCATAGCAGGACACCACGTCGACTCGGCCCGACAGTCGGGTCGGGTAATCCGCTCTACCCTGGGCGTACGGACACTGGTGGGTGCCACTGCGGTCTCGGTCTTAGCCCACCGCCAGGAAGTCGAGGAGAGCCCGGCCGTCGTGCTCTGGGCGGGTCACACCGGGTCGTGTCGCCCACTAAGGCTCGAAGCCGACTCCTCTCCCTTTTCCGACGTCGAGTCCGGTAGTTCCGTAGTGATACTGGCCGATCCTTTCTCGTACGACCCGTCCGTCCTACTGTCGGCCGTCCCACCGCAGGTGGAGGTCGTAGGAGGGTTCGCCTCGGCCTCATCCCAGCCTGGTGGAAATCGACTCCTGCTCAACGATGCGGTCTACGAGGACGGTGCCGTCGCCGTCGCCCTCCCGCCCGGTCTTGGGGCACGACCCCTGGTGTCACAAGGTTGCCGACCGGTCGGTGAACCGTTCACGGTGACAGAAGCTAAGGAGAACTTACTCATCGGACTAGGCGGACGACCGGCGGTGGAGCGCCTACGAGATCTTGTCTCGGCGGCCGACGAGAGGACCCGCTCCCTGATCGGTCGCGGCCTCCACATCGGCCTCGTGGTCGACGAACAGCGTGAGGCCTTCGAGTTAGGAGACTTCCTGATCCGAGCCGTCCTGGGAGTCGACCCCTCGCAGGGGTGGGTCGCCGTCGGCGACCGGGTACCAGTGGGCACTACCGTCCAGTTCCAGGTACGCGATGCGGCGACGGCCAGTGCCGAGCTGCGGACCCTTGTCCAGCCGCTCCGAGCGGACTCTGCCCTGGTCTTTACCTGTAACGGAAGGGGCACCAATCTGTTCGGGCGGTCGGGACACGACGCAGAACACCTCTCGGACGGCCTTGCCACCACGGCCGTAGCCGGGATGTTCTGTGCCGGCGAGATCGGTCCCGTTGGCAGTCGGCACTTCCTCCACGGCTTTACCGCTTCGAGCCTCCTCCTGGGCGCCCAATCCCTCGACTGAAGGTCTTTTCCTCCCCCGAATCATCGCCCGATCGCCAGGATGGGCGACCATTTATGAACGGCTTTGGGTCGGAT
>JAKUSA010000167.1 GCA_022449565.1 Acidimicrobiales bacterium
TCGGATCACTCCGGGTTCAATTCCCGCAGGATGGCCTCGATCCGGTCCGCCGAGCGGACTGTTTCGTCGGCCACGAACACCAACGGCGGGACCCGCCGGAGCCGCGACCGCTCGGAGATGGCCCGCTGGAGCCGTGTCCGATGTTCGTTGAGGAGGTCGACAAGCTCCTCGTCCGGGCCCTCGGCGATCACGAAGACCCGCGCTTGGCTCAGATCGCGGTCAGTTTCGACCCCGGTGATGGTGATTAGCCCCAACCGATCGTCGTCGAGCCGCTCGACCTCCTCGGCCAGGATCCGCACCAACAACTCATTCAGGCGTTCGGTGCGCTCATAGCCCCGCATGCCATCCACGCTATTGGAGGTACCGGCGGTTCGGAACGGCTAGTAGCCATACCGGGGCCGGGAGCCCGCCCGGACCTCCTGTAGGGTCAACCGATGGACATGATGGAGGTACCCGAACCGTTCGGTTCCGACACCCCGTCCCTAGGGTGCTGGCTGAAGGTTCCGTCGTCGACCACCGCCGAAATCGCCGCCCAGGCCGGCTTCGACTACGTGTGCGTCGACATGCAGCACGGCATGGCCGACCGGAGTGACCTTCTGACCATGCTGCAGGCCATCCAACCTCACAGCCGCCGAACCCTCGTCCGGGTCCCAGCCAACGAGTTTTCGGTCATTGGCTGGGCGCTGGACATGGGGGCCACCGGGGTGATCGTCCCTCTCGTGAACTCGGCAGCCGACGCCGAGGCAGCAGTCCGGGCCACCCGCTACCCGCCCGACGGGGACCGGAGCATGGGTCCCACCCGGGCCATTCGGATCTTCGGCGAGGCCTGCGTGGAACAGGCCGGGGAGGCCATCCAGTGCATCCCTATGATCGAGACCCGCAGGGCCCTCGAAAACCTGGACGAGATCCTGGCCGTGCCTGGCGTGGACCTGGTCTACGTCGGCCCCTCGGACCTTTCGGTCAATTTGGGCCTAGGACGGGGGAACAACGACGGCGAGCCGGCCTTCGACGAGGCGCTGGCCGCCATCCTCGACGCCTGCCGACGTCACGGTGTTGTCCCCGGCATCCACTCGAACGCCAGCCTGGCCAAACGGCGGCTGGAGGCGGGATTTCGCGTCCTGACCGTCGCCGAGGACGATACGGCGATGCTGTCAGGACTCGCCGCGGTACTTGACCATCTAGGCCGCTAGACCTCCGACTCGACCACCCGGCTTAGTCCCGGGGGATCTCCCGCTGCTCGAAGGTCTCGATCACGTCACCCTGCTTGAGGTCCTGGAAGTCGGAAAGCCCGATCCCGCACTCGTAACCCGACTGGACCTCGCGAACGTCCTCCTTGAACCGGCGCAATGAACTGACATCGCCTTTCCAGATGATCGTGCCCTCCCGCAAAAACCGGACCTTGGAGCCCCTACTGATCGTGCCCTCGGTGACATAGCAGCCGGCGACTTTGCCAATCCGCGGGATGGAAAAGACCTCGCGCACCTCGGCCTCCCCGGTCACCAGCTCCTCGAACTTGGGTGCCAGCAGGCCAAGCATCGCCGACTCAACCTCGGTGAGCAGCTCATAGATGATCTCATAGGTCCGGATCTCGACCTGCTCAATATTCGCGAACTCCCGGGTCTTGCGGTCGGGGCGCACATTGAACCCGATGATGGTGGCGTTGGCAGTAGCAGCCAACTGGATGTCGTTCTCACTGATACGGCCCACGCCCCGGTGCACAAAGGCCAGTTGGACCTCCTCGCGCTCCAGCCGCCGGAGGCCGTCGGTAACGGCCTCCAGAGAGCCATGGACGTCGGCCTTGACAATCAGGTTGAGAGTGGCGGCCTCGCCCCGCTGGATCTGCTCGAAAATGTCCTCCAAGCGTGCCCCTCCCGAGAGGGCATGCGAGTCGCGTCCCATGTTGGCCAGGCGCCGCCAGTGGCTCCGCTTCTCGGCCACCCGACCAGCTAGCTTCTCGTTGGGTGCCACCACGAAGGCGACTCCGGCCTCTGCCACATCACCCAGGCCCAGCAACTGGACCGGGGTCGACGGGCCCGCCTCGTCAACCGAAATGCCGTGGTCGTCGATCAGGGCCCGGGCCCGACCCCATGAGGCGCCGGCCACTACCGGATCCCCGACCCGGAGAGTTCCCTGCTGGACGAGCACCGTCGCCACCGGGCCCCTCCCGATGTCCAGGTTCGATTCGAGGACCACGCCGCGTGCCCGATCGGTCGGGTCAGCCCGCAAGTCTTCCATCTCGGCAACAACGCCAAGGTTGACCAGCAGCTCGTCGATCCCAGTGTTCTCGAGTGCCGAAACCTCGACGGTGACGGTGTCACCCCCCCAAGCCTCGGGAACCAGTTCGTTCTCGGCCAGTTGGCTGAGCACCCTCTGGGGGTCGGCGTTTTCCCGGTCGACCTTGTTGATTGCCACCACGATCGGCACGTCGGCCACCCGGGCGTGGTTGATGGCTTCCACGGTCTGGGGCATGACGCCGTCGTCAGCGGCCACCACGAGAACGACGATGTCGGTGGAATCCGCCCCACGGGCCCGCATCGAGGTAAACGCTTCGTGGCCCGGGGTGTCGATGAAGGTCAGCCGGTGGCCGTCCCGGTCGACCTGGTAGGCACCTATGTGCTGGGTAATCCCTCCCGCCTCGACGTCGGCGATGTT
>JAKUSA010000168.1 GCA_022449565.1 Acidimicrobiales bacterium
GACGTGCACTTTGTGTGTCCCGACGGCGGCTCCCCAGCCAGCGATGACTTCGGCGTTGACGCTCACCTCGCAGGCTTGGCGGCCCTCGAAGAACTCGGCGTGACCTGGGTTGGCGTGCCGGTTCCCGGCGACCCTCTCGACCGAACCGTCGAGGCGCTCCACCGTTACGGCGAAGAGATTATCGACGGTTCTTGAGCTAGAACCGAAACCGGCCCACTGGCCCGGAATGAGAGGGTCTGACACGATCTGGCTGTGACCCATCCGTCGCGTGTCCCCTCCGACGACGAGCTTCTAGACCACCTGCGCGAGGTATGCCTAGGGCTCCCGCAGGTGGAAGAGAGGCTTAACCACGGGATGCCGACCTTCGGGGTTGCCGGTCGGGCCGCCTTCGCAAACCTCCACGAGCACCCGGAGGACGGGCGACCCACCCTGTGGTTCAAAGCTGGGCCGGGCGTACAGACCGAACTGGTCGAGGAGGAACCCGACCGGTTCTTCGTGCCGCCCTACGTCGGACCCCGGGGGTGGGTGGGGCTGCGTCTCGACGTTGACCTCGACTGGGACGAGGTGGCCGGGGTTGTCGAGGAGGCGTGGCGGATGACCGCCCCCAAGCGCCTAGCCGCCGAGTGGGATGGTGTCTAGGAACAACAGGGCCTCTGCTGTCTGGGGCATCCGTGGTCCCATAGTCTCAACGACCAGCGGGGATATCTACCGATCGGATATATGAGATGGCACCCACTCCGGTGGCCCACTTCGCTATCAACGCCGACGACGTCGACCGGGCCAAAGCTTTTTACTCGGAGGTGTTCGGGTGGGAATTCACCCCCGGAGGGTGGCCGGAGTTCTTCCACATCGACACCGGTACCGAAAAGCCCGGCCATCCCGTCGGATCGCTCCAGCGCCGACGGGTAATCGTCGAAGGCCGGCCCATCCACGGGTTTGAGTGCACCATCGCCGTGTCCGACCTGGGAGCGGTCACCGGCGCCGTTAAGGCGGCCGGAGGCCGGATCGTCATGGACCCCTACTCGATTCCCGGCGTGGGGACGCTCATTTTCGTCGAGGACACCGAGGGAAACCTCGTGGGAGCCATGCACTACGACCGGACCACCGGGTCCTAGAGGTGGCCTCCCCCGAAAGGACGCGGGGCATCCGTAGGATCATGCGCCGATGAGCAAGCAGGGGCGGAAAGCTCGTAGGCGCCTTGTCTCGGGGATCGGCGGAGGCGGTGCCTCCGGTCGACTCGAACAGGGAGGCGCCCCCGGTCGCCTCGAGGACCACCGGGAGGGCGCCGCCGGTGAGCCGAACCGCAAGTCTCGACAGACCGGCCGGTGGCGCTGCCTGCGCTGCACCAAGCAATGGGGGTCGATGAAACGCGCCCTGGACGACTGGTGGGACCACGAGGAGGGTCCACACCTCTGCCCGGGTTGTGGTTCCCACACCGACACCGAACCCTTCTGACTCCGGATCCGGCTGTCCCCCATCGGGGCGGCCGTCGACCTAGGTGATGCTCCGGTCTCCTTCGGCGGCCAGCAGTTTCATCATCTCACGGGCCACCATCGGTCCGGCGTTCTGGTTCTGACCGGTCACCAGGTTGCCGTCTACCTCCCAGTGGTTGGCCAGCGGGTCCCGTCGCCGGTGGCGGCACCGGAAGTCGGCCCCAAGGAGGCGCAACTCGGTCTCCGGGTGGTGTGGGGTGGTCTCGATCCCCAGTTCGCGCACCTGCTTGTCGGTCACCGCGCTTACCCGGCGACCCTCAACCAGTGGCCGACCGTCGGTACCGGTGGCCCGCAGCAGGCCCAGCGGGCCGTGGCACACCCCGCCGATCACCTTTCCCGCCGCGTTGGCCTGTGTGACCTTCTCGCCGATGGCGTCGGAGAACCCCAGGTCGAAGGCGGCGCCCCATCCGCCGGCGAAGTAGACGATGTCGTAGGCGCCGATGTCCAGGTCGGCGACGGCCAGCGATCGGACGACCTTGGCTCGGAGCTGGTCGTCGACAAGGAACCGGTCGTCGTGGTGGGTGCGGACCACCGATCGGAACGACAGCGGGTCCACGGCGATCATCCCCCCCAGGGGGCTGGCCAGGTCCACATCGATGCCCGCCTCGCTGAACAGGTAGTAAGGGACGGTCATCTCCGAGGCGAACAGTCCGGTCGGCCGCCCCACGTCCAGCCAGGCGTGGTTGGTGCACACGATCAAGGCCCGGCGGCCGACCAGGCGGCCGAGAAAGGGTTCGGGGTCGTCAGGATGCATGCCGAGGCTCCGGACCAACCGGCGCAGTAGCCGGGCCGGGGGCGGGGGCCTTTTCCGGGCGATCTGTTCCACCGGCGGGTTTCTCCGGGCGTAGGGCCACGGGTTGTTGCGCTCGGGCACCCGGGCCGAGGCCGTGTCGATGAGGCGTTGGCGTAACCGGGCGAACACGTCGGCGGCCGCCGGGTCCCCCCACCGTGTCTGCGCCTCCGTGGGGGCGGCGTCGAGGTCGTAGAGCTCGAACTGGTCGGGTATCGGGACGGTCCGGTAGGCGTTGCCGGCTGGGCCACTAGCCGCCAGGTGGGATACCCGGGGCTGGGTCCAGGTGTCCGGATCGTCGAAGACCCGGTTCAGCTTCCACAGATGGCCAGCCCCGGCGACGGTCTGCTCCGGTGGGACCCGTGT
>JAKUSA010000169.1 GCA_022449565.1 Acidimicrobiales bacterium
CTTCGGGGACCGCCTTTACAAGGAGGCCGGCGCTCAAATCGCCGGTTCGGCCGCCGAGGTGTTCGACACCGCCGAGTTGGTCGTCAAGGTCAAGGAGCCCCGCGCTGACGAGAGGGCCATGCTCCGTCCGGACCACACCCTGTTCACCTACCTGCACCTGGCCGCCGACCGCACCCAAACCGATGACCTCCTGGCCTCGGGCGCGACCTGTGTGGCCTACGAGACGGTCACCGACGACGACGGCCGACTGCCCTTGCTCACCCCCATGTCTGCAATCGCCGGGCGCATGTCCATCCAGGCCGGTGCCCGCTGCCTGGAGGCCCCCCAGGGCGGCACCGGGGTACTCCTCGGCGGGGTGCCCGGCGTCCGACCCGGGCGGGTTGTGGTGATCGGTGGTGGCGTGGTGGGCCGGAACGCCGCGGAGATGGCCGTCGGCCTAGGGGCTGAGGTCACCGTCCTGGACCGCGAGCCGAAGATCCTCGATGCTCTCGACCAGCGCTTCGATAGCCGGATCCGCACCGTGTTCTCCACCACGGCCGACCTGGAGGCCGAGGTGCTCGAGGCCGACCTGGTGGTCGGTGCCGTACTCCTACCTGGCGCCCGGGCGCCCCGCCTGGTCACCGCGGCGTTGGTGGCCGACATGCGGCCCGGCTCGGCGATAGTGGACGTGGCTATCGACCAGGGTGGCTGCGTGGAGACTTCCCGGCCGACCACTCACTCGGATCCAACCTTCCTCGTCGACGGGGTGGTCCATTACTGCGTGGCCAACATGCCCGGGGCGGTGCCCCGCACGGCCACCCTGGCCCTGGCCAACGCCACCCTCGGCTACGTGTCGGCCCTGGCTGACCGGGGCGTGGAGGCTGCTCTACTGGCCGACTCGCACCTGCTGGCCGGCCTGAACGTGTGCGCGGGCCGGATCTGTGAGCCGGCGGTGGCTAAGACCTTCGGCCTGGAGGTCACCGACCCGCTGGAGGCCCTAGCCGCTCGCTGACTGCCCCCGACGCCACGCCCCGGCGCCGGTAGCGTCGACCCATGAGCACCGCCCGGATCGACGTGGTGGTGGTCGGCGGCGGGATCGTCGGCCTTGCTACTGCCCGGGCCCTCACCGTCCAGCTGGCCGGCGCCTCGGTAGTGGTGCTCGACAAGGAGCCGACGCTGGCCGCCCACCAGACCAGCCACAACAGCGGGATCCTCCACGCAGGCATCTACTACCAACCGGGTTCGCTGAAGGCCCGATTGGCCGTCGAGGGCTGCGAAAGGATGGCCGACTTCTGCACCGAGCGTGGAATTGCCCACGACCGGTGCGGGAAATTGGTGGTGGCCACCGACGAGACCGAGAGGACCCGGCTAGACGGGGTGGCCGAACGGGCCCGGGCCAACGGGGTGACCGTGGCCGAACTGTCCCCCGGGGAGGCCGCCGAACTGGAGGCACACGTGCGGTGTGTGGCGGCTCTACATGTGCCGTCCACCGGCCGAGCCGACTTCGCCGCCGTGGCCCGGACCCTGGCCGAAGAGGTGAGGGCGGCCAGCGGGACCGTCCGGACAGGGGTGGAGGCGCTTCGGGGAACCCCCACAGCGGGCGGTTGGAGAATCGAGACTTCCAAAGGACCCCTGGACGCCCGGTTCCTGGTGGGCTGCGCCGGCCTGCACAGCGACCGGCTGGCTCGCCGGTCGGGCAGCGACCCCCGGGCGGTGATCCTGCCGTTCCGCGGCGAGTACCTCGAGGTGTCCGAACCCTCAGCCAGTCTGGTGAGAGGGCTTATCTACCCCGTGCCCGATCCGCGGTTCCCCTTCCTGGGTGTGCACCTGACGCGGGGCCTGGACGACCGGGTGCACGCCGGCCCGACCGCCGTCCTGGCCCTGGCTCGGGAGGGCTACCGACGCCATGAGGTGTCGGCACGCGACGTCCTGTCGATGGCCATCTGGCCGGGCACGGCCCGACTGGTGGCCCGCTACTGGCGACCCGGACTCTCCGAACTGGCCCGATCGTTGAGTCGGCGCCGGTTCACCGAAGCGGCCCGCCGGTTGGTGCCCGACCTGGACGCGGCGGACCTGTCGCCCGGTACGGCCGGGGTGCGGGCCCAGGCCGTCGACCGGTCCGGTGGCCTGGTCGACGACTTCACCCTGGTAGAGGGCGAACGGTCGTTGCACCTGGTAAACGCACCGTCGCCGGCTGCTACCGCGGCACTCGGGATCGGCGAACTAGTCGCCGGCCGGGTGGCCGAGGCCTTCGGCAGCTAGGGCAGAAGCACGGTGGCTAGGGCACGACCGGAGCAGCGCCTCGCCACCGGTCGGCGCCGCCGTCGGTGACTACCGCAGCGGTGCGCTGGATCGCCGCGTCGACCTCCGCGTAGGTGGTGTAGAGAGGCGCAAAGCCGTACCGGAGCATGTCGGGAGGACGGAAGTCACCGATGGTGGCCTGTTCGTGGATGAGGGCCTGGCCGATCGCACGAGCATCGGGGTGGGTCAGCGACACGTGCGAGCCCCTCCGGGCCGGATCCCGGGGGGTGGCCAGGTCGAACCCGACGGAGGCCAACTGTCCGTCGGCCAGGGCCACGAAGCGTTGGGTGAGGGCTTCCGACTTAGCCCTGATGGCGTCGACGCCTGCTTCGAGGACCAGGTCGACGCCTGGCTCGA